>DATCYE010000327.1:0-11908 GCA_036570485.1 Pusillimonas sp.
GACGCACGTGACGCAGCTTAGCGAGGCGCTGGCCGAGTTCGGCGTCTGGACGCGGCTGCACTATGTGTATCCCTACCCGCATGTCGACGAAGTCATTCCCCTGATGGCCGAGGGCAAGATACTGCCTTACCTGGACATTCCCTTCCAGCATGCCAGCCCCAAGATACTGAAAGCCATGAAGCGCCCGGCCTTCGAAGACCGCACAATGGCACGCATCAAGCGTTGGCGCGAAATCTGCCCCGACCTGACTCTGCGTTCCACCTTCATCGTCGGCTTCCCCGGTGAAACCGAAGAAGACTTCCAGTATCTGCTGGACTGGATGACCGAAGCTCAGCTTGATCGCGTAGGCTGCTTCCAGTATTCGCCGGTACAAGGCGCGCGCGCCAACGAGCTGGCCGATCACGTGCCCGACGAAATCAAACAAGACCGCTGGGAGCGCTTCATGGCGCACCAGCAAGCGATTTCCACCGCACGCCTGGCTCAAAAGGTAGGCCGCGAAATCGATGTCCTGATCGACGAAATCGACGAAGACGGCGCCATCGGCCGCTCCAGCGCCGATGCGCCCGAAATCGACGGCAGCGTATTCGTCAGCAGCGAAAAGACGCTACAGCCGGGCGATATGGTGCGCGTGCGGGTAACAGACTCGGATGAATACGATCTGTACGGAGATGCGATTTAACCCAGCTTGCGCCAAACGCTAGCCAGCCAGGGCTGCTGTTCGCGCGGCAGCCCCTCGGGCCGGTAGTAATGCTCGATTTCGGTAAAGCCCGCCTCGGTTACCACACGACTCCATGCGGCCAGGTCGTGATAGACGCCATAACGGTCGCCGCTCCAGCCCTCTTGATTCTTGCCACGAGGGTTGGAGCTGAACAAGACGCCCGACGGCTTCAGTGCTGCTTGCAACTGCTTCAGCACCCGAAGCAATTCCGAACCCGGCACATGGAACAATGACGCGTTGGCGAACACGCCATCGAAATAGCCGTCCGGCAAATCAAGAGCCAGAAAATCCTGCAACCAAATCTGGCAACCGGACTCGACGCGGGCCATGGAAACAAAGGCCTCTGTGCCGTCCAGGCCGATAGCGTCATGACCCAGGCTGGAAAACGCCTTCAGGTCCCGGCCCGGCCCGCAACCGAAATCAAGTATGCGATAAGGCGGCGCCCCCTTGATGTGGCGCAATAGCGCAGCAATGTTCTGGCTGACATCGTGGTCCCGGGTTCCAGCCTGGAAACCGGCAGCGTTGCGCTGATAATAATCCAACGTCAAAGCGGAAATCTGCCTGTTCTCGTCATGTGACGGGGTCATCGTCTTCGCCCTTTATTGCGGATGCCAGCCCTGCACGAAGGCGGCCACCGGCTGGCGCTTGCCGCCCGCCTTCTGCAGTTCCAGCAAGCGCAGGATGCCATCGCCGGTAACAATATCGATACCCTCCGGCCCCGCCTGCAATACCTCGCCGGCTTGCCGGCCATGTGCATTGGCAGCGCTATCGGCCAAGACCTGCGCATTCCAGACCTTGACCGGTTCGGCCAGACCCGGCAAAGACATTGTCGATCCGGGAACCGGGTCGAAAGCGCGGACACGACGCGCCAGGCTGGCCGCCGGCGAAGTGAAATCAAGAGGAGCCTCGGACTTGTCCAGCTTGGCGGCATACGTAACGCCGTGCTCGGGCTGGGGACGGGACATCAGCGTTCCTTGCCGCAGCTCTTCAATTGCCTGGACGATCGCCTGGGCGCCGACTGTCGCTAATTCATCGTGCAGGCTTGCAGCAGTGTGCTCCAGCGTAATGGGTACGACGCGCGTCAGCAGCATGGCGCCGGTGTCCAGCCCCTGATCCATCATCATGATGGTGACGCCGGTTTGCGCATCGCCGGCCTGGATGGCGCGCTGTATGGGTGCCGCGCCGCGCCAGCGCGGCAGCAGACTGGCATGGATGTTGAAGCAACCGTAAGCTGGCAAGTCCAGCACCCATTCAGGTAAGAGCAAACCGTAGGCCGCCACCACCATCAGGTCGGGCGCAGCGTCCAGCAAGGCTTGCCGGGCGATCGAGGCGTCTTCGGGATACTTGCCATCCAGACGCAAGCTGCGAGGCTGACAAACAGGGATGCCGGCCGCCTGCGCGGCCTGCTTCACGGGGCTGGGCGTAAGTTTCAGCCCTCTGCCCGAAGGGCGATCGGGTTGGGTCAGCACCAAAGGCACCTGGTGGCCAGCGGCGACAAGAGCGTCGAGGGCCAGACGGGCGAATTCGGGTGTACCAGCAAAAACTATACGCATAAATAAAAAGCCAATTCAAGAAAGTGAATTGGCCATGATACCAAGTGACGAAAAGCGACCGAAAAAGACTTTAAGCCCTTAGTGCCTCGCGCTCTTGCTTGCGCAGGCGTGTTTTGATGCGGTTTTGCTTTAGAACGGACAGGTATTCGACAAAGACCTTGCCCAGCAGATGATCAAGTTCGTGCTGAACGCATACGGCCAGCAGGCCGTCGGCGTCGAATTCGTAGCTTTTGCCGTCCTGATCCAGGGCGCGCACCCGTATCTGCGCCGAACGCTGTACTTCGTCGTATACGCCTGGCACCGACAGGCAGCCCTCTTCGTAGACCTGGGTTTCGTCGCTTTTCCAGATGATTTCGGGATTGATCAGCACGTGCAGGTCGTTACCGTCTTCGGAGACATCGATGACGACCACGCGCTCGTGGACGTCGACCTGAGTTGCCGCCAGCCCGACACCGGGCGCGGCGTACATGGTTTCGGCCATATCGCGCACCAACTGGCGAATGCGGTCGTCGACCGCCTGAACCGGCTTGGCAACCTTGTGCAAGCGCGGGTCGGGGTATCGAAGAATAGGAAGTAAAGCCATAAAACAGGTCCGGAAATGCGTGTAAGCTTCTATGATAATTCAAACAAATGTATTTGACCTGTTTCGGCGTGCAAAGTTCGTCCTGCCTGGGTGGAATTGCGCCTGTCCTGTGTCACACTAGCGCATGCCCGTCACCCTGTCTCTTGAAGAACTCCGCGGCTGGATACGCCTGTCGCTCGAACCGGGCCTGGGGCCGGCCCAGGCCCGCAACCTGCTGGCCGCTATCGGTTTGCCGCAACAAATCTATGATCTGTCCGCCGGCAGCCTAGGCAAATTCGTGCCCACCGATCTGGCGCGGCAACTGGCGCGGGCACCCACCGAAGAACTGCAAGCAGCCATCGCGCGCGTGCTCGACTGGCTTCCACAGCCCGGCCATCATCTGCTGACGCTGGCCGACCCCGCCTACCCGCGCGCGCTACTCGACATCCACGACCCGCCGCTGCTGCTATATATAAACGGCAATCCCGATTACCTTTCCCGTCCTATTATCTCCATCGTGGGCGCGCGTAGCGCCAGCGCGGGCGGCACAGACAATGCGCGAGCCTTCGCCCGCCACTTGGCCCAACAGGGCTGGTGCATAGGCAGCGGCCTGGCCCATGGCATAGATACCGCCGCCCACGAAGGCGCGCTGCAGGCCGGCCCCGACGCAGGCGGTACGATCGCCGTACTGGGTACCGGCATCGACATCGTGTACCCGGCGGGTAACCGCGACCTGGCGCACCGCATCGCGGCCGCCGGCGCGCTGGTGTCGGAATTTCCGCTGGGCACACGAGCCCTGCCCTACCAGTTCCCCAAGCGCAATCGCCTGGTGGCGGGTATGTCGCGCGGCGTACTGGTGGTCGAAGCCGCCAAGCAAAGCGGTTCACTGATTACCGCCCGGCTGGCATCCGAAATGGGACGCGAGGTCTTTGCCATACCCGGCTCCATTCATTCGCCCCTGTCGCGCGGCTGCCATGCTTTGATCCGCCAAGGCGCCAAGCTGGTAGAGTCGGCACAAGATATCCACGACGAGCTCGGGCAGCCCATTGCGCCGCTCGAAGCCAACCCAAATAGCACAACTGCGGCAAAGAGCAGGCCGGCTCGACGGCCAGCCGCGTTACAAGCCGACATCCCCGACGATGCCCCGGCGATCGACGCCGACCCAACCGACATATTGGTTCTGGATGCCCTGGGCTACGACCCGGTCCACCTGGATACTCTGCAACTGCGCACCCAACTGGACCTACCCACCCTTAACAGCCATCTTCTGAAGCTGGAGCTATCGGATACCGTCGTCCGCCAGGCCGATGGCCGCTACCAGCGCCGTTAACGGTATATATTTACGGTAATGAACCCACGGCGGCGCACACACGCCCCCACACTAAGGAATGCGTCCATGTCTTTGCCCGATAAAGTCAAGATCGTCGAGGTCTCCCCCCGCGACGGACTACAGAACGAAAAAGAATTCGTCGCCACCACGGGCAAGATCGAACTGATTGATCGCCTGTCGGAGGCCGGCTTCCAGAACATCGAAGCCGCCTCTTTCGTCTCGGCCAAGTGGGTACCGCAAATGGCCGACGGCGCAGAAGTCATGGCGGGCATACAACGCCGGCCCGGCACCATTTATTCGGCCCTAACGCCCAATCTGCGCGGCTTCGAAGCCGCCCTGGCCGCCAAGGTCGACGAAGTCGTTATTTTTGGCGCGGCCAGCGAAGCCTTTTCCCAGCGCAACATCAATTGCTCGATTGCCGAATCGATTGCCCGCTTCGAGCCTGTGGCCGAAGCCGCCAAGGCCGCCGGCCTGCGCCTGCGCGGCAGCATCAGTTGCGCCCTGGGCTGCCCCTACCAGGGCGAAACCCCCATCGAATCGGTGGTTGACGTTGCCCAACGCTTTCTGGCCTTGGGCTGCGACGAGATCGACGTCGCCGACACCATAGGCGTAGGTACTGCAGTACGCGTAGAGCAAGTCATGCGCGCCGTCACCGAGGTCGTCGACCCGTCGCGCATATCCGGCCACTTCCACGATACCTACGGCCAGTCGCTGGCCAATATTCTTGCCGCCATGCACGCCGGCATATCCATCTTCCACACATCGGTCGCCGGCATAGGCGGCTGCCCCTATGCCAAGGGCGCAACCGGCAACGTGTCCACGGAAGATGTCTTGTTCATGCTGCGCGGACTGGACATCGACACCGGTATCGACCTGGACGCGGTCGTGGATATCGGCCAGTGGATTTCACACCGAATTGGCCACAAGCCCTCTAGCAGGGCGGGTAATGCGTTACACGCACGCAAGGCGGGCTGATACACATGCTTGCGCACCAAAAACCCAGCCAGGAAGAGCACGCCCAACTGCTCAGCGAGCTTGGGCCGCTGCCTCTGCGGGGCATGGCCTGGCCAAAATGGATCAAGGTGCTGGCTTGCGTCGTACTGCTGTTTATCGGGGTCCTGATCGCCCGCACCGCCGCCAGCCCCGTTGGCCAAAACATCAGCCCGCTGGTGGCCGGCAGCATTATGGTGTGCTTTGCCGGCCTGGTCGTACTGGCCCGCTACATGCTGATTTCGGTAACCAACATCAACGAGGCGGGCATTCAGCAGTCATGGCTGGGCCGGCGCGAGGTCGCCTGGGAAGACATCCAGTTCGCCAAGTTTATTCCGCTGGTGGCGTCCAAGCGCCTTATCTGTTTCACGACGCGGGGTCGGCCTGTGGTGTTTCAGGCAGGCACCAAAGAGCTGCAAGTAGCGTTTGCGCGGATTTCATTGGTGTATAGGCGGCGCAGGTAGTTACGCGCCGTACAGCTGCTGTGGGCTGCTTCGATCCGCCTGATTGAAGCGGCGTGCAAGCTCGATAAAAGTCCAGATTGCCGCCTTGGTATTGTCGTTGCGGACTAATGCGTAAACGTCGGTGCACAACGATGTACCGCACAAGGGCCGCGTTACAAGACCCGTAACACGGCGTGCCGCCGAACAGGGTACGACCGCAACGCCCAGGCCTGCTTCCACCAGATACAACTGGGCCGGCACCTCTTCCACCACTTGCGACCGTCGCAGATCAATCCCCACTTGCGTGCACAAAGCGTGAAACCCCGTGGCGAAGAACGAACTGTCACGTTCAAGCAGCACCAGTCGCTGGCCCACCAGATCGTCAATGCGCAGCGTCGTGCGCAAACTCAACGGATGCGACTTTAGCATGACCACCACCGGCGGGTCCTCCCATAGAAGAAAGCTCTTCAGTAAGTTGTCCAGTGTGCGGTAGCGGCAAATGCTGATATCGATCGTCCGGTCGAACAAGGCCTGGACCTGGTCGCTAGGCCGCATCTCGTTAAGGACAACGTGAATATCCGGTGCAAGCGTGTTGCACTGAGCAATAAGCTGCGGCACCGGCCCAAGAAAGTGAGAGCTGGAAAGCCCTACCTCCACGACGCCTTCCATGCCCTGCTCCATCGAGCGCGCACGTGCAGTGGCGCGATTCAGGCGGGCCAATATGGCCTTGACCTCATACAGGTAAATGCGGCCCGCTTCGGTCAACTCGACTCGTCGACTGGTTCGATTAAACAGCCGTACCGAGAGTTCTTCTTCGAGCAGCGCAATCTGCTTGCTCAGCGGCGGCTGGGAAATATGCAGCCGCCGCGCTGCACGTGTGAAGTTCAGCTCCTCTGCTAGCGCGACAAAGTACTTCAGCTGGTTGATATTCAAGGCGTGGCTCTCCCTTAGGCGCAATCACAGCCTAGGGGATGTCCTAGCGAACCAGCCATAGCGCAATGGATGGAAAAATAGTCAGAATGCCAATGCAAAGCAATTCAACCAACACAAAGGGCAAGACACCGTTGATGATCTGCCCCAAAGTAATTTGAGGCGCTATCCCTTTGATTACATATAGGTTGAGCACCACAGGGGGTGTTATCACAGCCATTTCGCAAGCAATTATCATGACGACGCCAAACCAGATGGGGTCATAACCAGCAGTAACTATGATCGGCAAGAGAATCGGCGTAGTGATCAGAATGACCGAAACGATGTCCAGGAACATGCCGATAAGGATCAGGAACAGCAACGATACGGCAAGAATCACCCAGCCAGGCTGATTAAGTTCAGCGACCAGCCCCACAACCTTCTGAGGAATCATCAGGCGTGTCATGATATACCCGAACAGCAGGGCAGCGGCAAGAATGAGCAGGATCATGCCCGACGTAACGATGGTCGAACGGAGTATTTCGATGACCAGCCTTACATTCAGCTCTCGCATGAAGGCCGCAATAAGGAATGCCCCCAGGGCGCCAATGCCTGATGCCTCGGTTGGAGTGGCAATACCGAAATAGATGGTGCCCAGAACCGCCAGAATCATCAGGCCCGCAGGCCAGATGTATTTCAGCGCCGCCCATCGTTGGGCCGACGATATTCGTGTGGATTCCCGCGGCGCCATTTCGGGCTTGAATTTGATAAGGACATAAAGGTAGGCCATCATCAGTCCGGTTAGCAGCAGCCCCGGTAGTATGGCGGCTGTAAAGAGCTTGCCGATTGACTGATCGGCCATTTCGCCATAAAGAACAAACCCAATGCTGGGCGGTATAAGCAGTGCCAATGAGCCTGCCGCGGCGACCGAACCTCCGGCCAGACCGGGATCATAATTGCGCTTCAACATTTCGGGGATGGCAAACCGGCCAATGGTGGCGGCGCCCGCCACGCTAACGCCGCTCATGGCGCCAAAGACAGCGGAGCTTCCCACGCTGGCGATGGCCAGTCCACCAGGCAGGCGATTCAACCATACGTAGAACAGGTTATAAAGCTTGCCCCCTATGCTCGTTCTGGCCATGACTTCGCCCATCAAAATGAAGAGCGGAATGCAGATCAACGAGTAGCTCGCCAAGCCACGATGCAGTATCGACGGAATGACGTTCAACGCATTCGTTCCGCCTTGCAGGAACATGCCAATGAGGCTTGCAACACCCAGCGCCGCAAAGATGGGCGCCCCAACGACCATCAATACAACGAAGGCCAGGAGAATCAATGTGAAAATCAGCGTTGGGTCCAATCAGATCTCCCTGTCTGCTTCCGGATTATTTAAGGGCCTGGCCCTGAACTTGGTGAGCGCAATCAATGCCAGCAGCGCAGCTCCGATCGGAATGAAGCCGTATGGAATCCATAGGGGGACCTTGAGCAGGGAGGGTGATTTATACGCTTTCTCGATGGCGGTCAAAACCACATTGCACCCAGCCCAGACAAGCACTAATGAAAACAACAGGACAGTGGCCTGACTGATGCAATACGCCACCCTTTTTGCCCTGCCGGCAAGCTTGGCTTCGGCGAATTCAACCGATACATGGCGGTTTTCGTAATGAACCCATCCGATCGAAAGCCAGGTAATGGCAACCAATATATAAGTGCTTACCTCTACCGCGTATAGACTGGGTGAATTGAACAGATAGCGGGCAACCGCGGCATAAACCGTTATGCCCATCAGCACCACAAGCAGAACCTCGGCAATATGCACGGCAGCCCGGCTAAGGAGCACGGGAATTCTTGAAATACTCATGCGTTGCTCCACCCCTGGTCGGGATCAAGATTTACGAGACGATACGGCTTAGGTCCGGCTGAGAAGGCCAAGCAGTTCCGCGGATGTGGACACCTGCGCATATTTGGACGCCATATCCACCAAGTTGCTGTCGTGCTGGGCTTTAGACCTGTCCGCAACGCAGTCTGCCGGGACAAAGGGCGGGAAGCCGTTTTGCATCGCATCGACCACGCTTGCCCTGACGCAGCCGCTGGTGGTGCAGCCGGTAACGATCAGGGAATCGCACTGGTAGGCGCTCAACAAGCTTGCCAGTGCTGTTCCATGGAAGGCTGACGCTTGTGTCTTTTTGATGATCAGGTCTTCGTTCGAATCGAAATCAATGCGAGGATCGACTTCGCATGCGGGACCGCCATCCTCCAGGGTGGCCAGCGACGCACATTTCTGCAAAAAAGGCCCCGCCTCGATCTTTGCATTCCGGTAGGCCACAACCGTGTGGATAATCTGGCCTTTGCCGCGAAACCCTCGAATCAGCGAATTAAGCGACTGAATAGCCTGGTCGCAATTGGATGCGAGTGGCGTAAGGCCTGGTTCTGTAAAGCCTCTTTGGAAATCCACAACCAAGAGCACCGGACGCGAACCGAAGTTGAACGATCCATAGAATCCGCCGGCGGTATTCGCACTGTCTTTTTGCATTGCCTGTCCAATCCTGTCAGACGCACGGTCCAGGGACCGTGCGGGAAAACGTGGTTAGTTTGCCGTCGCTGCGACCAACTTCAGATAAGCGTCTCCATTGGGGACTTGTTTCGCCCACTCCGTAATCGCTGATGATGTCTTCGCCTTCATGTCTGCGCGGGCTTCGGGCGTAATGCGATGAATTTTCATGCCCTTTTCCTCGAACTTCTTTAGGGCAACCTTGATGTAGTCTTCGACCCTGCGGAACTGGTCGGCATCCCGCTCTTTGGCGCTCTCGACGAGAATGTCCTGCAAATCCTTGGGAAGCGAGTCGAACTTTGATTTATTAATGGTGAGAATGGACGTATCGACCGCCAGATTCACAAGCGACAGGTGTTTGACCACTTCATACAAGCTGCGTCCCATTCCAGTAATCAAAGGGCGCGGAGTCGCATTGATGACACCCCGATCAAACGACAAATAGAGGTCCGAAGATGACATGCCCGTGGGCGAACCGCCTAATAGCTGTACTGCCCGCGCGTCTGTGGCGCTGGTCGTTGCCCAGACCTTGCCCTTGAAATCGTCTCCTTTCAAGACAGGATCCTTACGCGAATAAAGCTCGTAGGGATCAAAAGGTGCCACACCTAGAATCAGCGCGTTATGCTGAGAGGCGAGTTCTTGCTTGATGCCCAGGTCCAGCAGGCCCTTTTCGACGGCACGCCGCAGGTGAGGCATGTCATTTAAAAGGAATGGCAGGGTGAAGATGTTCAATGCGGGAATTGAGCCGCCAGCATAAGAACCTGAGAAATTGGTGATGTCGATGTCGCCACGGCTTAGCGCAGCCAGCTCTTCGTACCCGTCAAACAGCTGACCTGAGTGGAAAATATTAATCTTCAGGCGTCCCTGGCTTTTTTCTTCGGCACGTTTGGCGAAGGACTCCAGAGGCTTGTAAATATATTCGTAAGACGGAGGCAGGTAGGTGGAAAGGGATAGCTCGTATTTCTCGGCAGCGGTTGCCGATGCAGCGGCAACAAGGCCGATCGCTACCAATACAGAACGGAAAGTTCGGGTCATTGTCTTCTCCATTGATCACCTCTTTGGGTGGGATTTATTGCATACGACTATGAATACGCTTTATCTATGACGATTATGCTTAGACCGATCTATACAATCCAATACTTTAAAAGACTAGAACAATTCTAATTAGATATGGATTTCCCGGCTTGACATCCTCCATTGCTCTGCTCGACAAGATACTGCATCGTATCGACCACCCTTATCGCCTGCCGGCGATACCCGTCGACGCCAGCAAGGCACAGGAAACAGATCCCGCCACGGAGCTGGCTATTGTCATCGAACAAGCCCGTGCGGCAGCAGCCGGTGAAGTGGCGCCGGACGCAGCGCTGAAGCGCCGTTTCATTCAGGCGCTCGCACGCATGATCTGCGATGCAATGCACCCCGAGTCCGGCGACCCTGCATTTCAAGCCATCGTGCTTCGACATCGATCGATACAGGTACGCGAATATGCATCGCTGCAAGCGCATGCCGATCAGGATCGCCGCAAAGTGCGCACGGTCGTGAATGCAATTGCCCATCCGGCCAAACAGCAGCGCATTCCGCCCGGACGACCACGCGAGTCTCTGGCGCAACTGCATCGCTTGGCCGATGCCGCGTCCTGGTCTGCGGTGGCCGCTACCGCACAGGGGGCCAGCACCATGATTGAGCTGGCAAACGAACCGTCAATCCGGAATGGCTTGACGCAACTGTTGGATAGCTCCGCACTGAAGCGATTAACGCGCCTGCAACACTTGACGTCCGACGCACTCGTGCGCCGCTATCAATCGCTTTGGCATCGGCACGGCCCGCGCTCCGGAAGTCCATCAGCCATAGCACAAGGCATCGCATCGCAGCAGCGCGGAGCGGCTGTCGAGGCATCGGCCGAAGAAGCACTCAACGTCCTGGCGCACCGGCTTAACCAGATGGAAGAAACCCCGACGCGATACCGCGTCGTGACATCAATGCGCGTGCCGGCCTCAATACCCGCCAGCGCCGAGTTCGCCAAGGGCGAGTGGGATGCGGTCTTGCTAAGGAAGGCAGATACCACTGACGACCCTGCGTCCTGGGACGTTGCCCTACTGGTAGAGGCAAAGGCTTCGGTGGATGCCGCAACAAAAGACCTTCCCAGGCTGCTGCGCGGCTTGGCGCTGCTGGGACACGCCGATGAGAACCTTGTTTACTCATTTGAGACCCGACAAGGGTCGGTGCCTTTACGCGGCGCATCGCTCAGGGCGTTGGCTGGCGCTGAAACCAATCTTGCTGGAACCGTTCTGTACTGTTGCGACGCGCCGGTAGAAGCCGCTACGCATTTACTGGGCGCAGCCGGGAGAATGCAGCTTTTGTCCGCGCCGGCCAGCATGGACTTTGCGGCGGCGCTGGCTGACGAGCACCCCGCCGATGCACTGACCCTTGAGGCCGTCTGGCATCAGCTGACGAAATCACCTCGCTGGAAGACGGTGCTTCATCAATATCTCATCATGCGTCAGGCGCGTAGCCTGATGGTCCGTGCCACAGACCTGCTGGATGCGATCACCAGCGTTGCCGGATAACTGAGCCGACCCGTCCACCTGTACCAGGCCATGCTTCGGCATGGCGTGTTCCTTGGCGAGATAGGCCGCGACCTGCTGATCGGCGCTGTACCACCGGCCGCATTGCCGGATGGACGGTATTTGCTGGTATCCGTCCTGGCCGGGCTTGCCACGTTTCTCTGGTACGAGGGCATAGACAGGTTGCGCAGCCCGGTGCTTATGTTTGATGCTGCCGGGCTATCGCTCTTTGCCGTCGCGGGTGCGTCGGGCGATACGGAATCGCAGTGACACCATGCGCCGCGCAGG
>DATCYE010000328.1:0-3598 GCA_036570485.1 Pusillimonas sp.
CACCGGCAATAAAGCGGAACACCAGCCATATCCAGAGATTGTCCAGCAGTGCCAGCACCAGAATAGTGATGGTGACGATGGCCGCCGTGGCCGCATAGGCGCGTATATGGCCGACCTGAATAATGATCTTGTGGCCTATGCGCGCCCCGAACACCAGCCCCAGGTAATACACGGCAATCAAGCCGCCGACCCAGAGCTCGGAGACCGACTGCGCCGTGAGGCGCAGACCCATATAGGTATTGAAAAGCCCTGAACCGGCCAGCAACAGCAAAGTTGCCAAATAGAGCGAGAAAAACGCCGCAAGCATTTGCGTCATGGATGATTCAAGGCCTTGATACCGACTTTAGCCGAGTTGTTCCAATAAAGTCTTGGCGTCGCTGACCTCGTACTGTCCGGCTTTCTCGATATTCAGCTTCTTGACCACGCCGTCCTGCAAGAGCGCGGAATAGCGCTGCGAACGAACGCCCATGCCGCGCGCTGTCAGGTCCAGTTCCAGGCCCAGTGCGCGCGTCCAGGCGGCACTGCCATCGGCCATCATGCGGACCCGGCCATCTACGCCCTGATCCCGGCCCCAGGCGCCCATGACAAAGGCATCGTTTACCGCCACGCACCAGATCTCGTCGACGCCCTTGGCTTTCAATTGATCGTGCAGTTCGATATAGCCGGGCAAATGCTTGGCCGAGCAAGTCGGCGTGAATGCGCCGGGCAGCGCAAACAGAGCAATGGTCTTGCCTTTGGTCAAATCGGCTACCTGAAAGTTGTTGGGTCCGATGGCGCAGGTTTCGCTTGCCGTTTCGATGAATTCACCCAGAGTGCCGTCGGGCACTTTATCGCCAAGCTGAATAGACATTGCTTTCTCCGTTTGGATTTTATTGAATAAATGAAAGAACCCTAATCATACGATGCCGACGCGACCGACGTAACCGTGGCCGCACAGCTTGATACAACTACACACCTTTCCTTCATGCTGCCGTCATGTTTCTACCCCACAATACATTCATCGATAACGCCACCAAGGGAGTTCGATTTGATACTGCCTAAATTATCCGCCGCCATTCTGGCAATGGCCATGCTGGGAAGCGCCTACGCCGCCTCCAGCCTTGAACGCGATATATCTCTGGATCAATGGGTCATGATGTCCGGCGCCACCAACGGCGCGGCCGACGCCGTGGGCGCAAGCCCCGACGATCGCCATGCTCACCGACAGACTGCCAGGACGCACTTGATGCGCTATGCCCTTGAACAGGGACTGAGTCTTGACGAGTTCGACGCCCTGTTCGACCAGGGCATCATCGAAGGAAAAAGATTGCTGGCCAATGGCCGCGGCATCGATCCCGTCAAGCTCCAAACCCTGATGCAGGGCTTTCTACGCGACAAAAGCATAGCCTATCAGGAAGTCAAGATCGCGCTGGACTCTGCCTGACGCCACAGGCACGGCATTGCAAGGCGGCACTGCCTGCCGGGCTGCAATTGCGTATATCATAGGGCCATCTTTCCTGACAGCCCAATAACGCAATGAGCACGACCTCCACCGATACACCCGCACTCAGCCACCTTGATGAAACCGGCCAGGTGCGCATGGTCGATGTGGGCGGCAAAGCCTCCACCCCACGCATCGCTATTGCAGAAGGGCGCGTACGCATGAGCCCGGCAGCCTACAAACTGCTGTCCGCTCAGGCAAATGCCAAAGGCGAAGTACTGAACACCGCCCGGGTTGCAGGCATACTGGCCGCCAAGCGCTGCGCCGAACTCATTCCGCTGTGTCATAGCCTGCCCCTTGGTTTTGCGGGCATTGAATTCCAGCACGACGACGCAACGCACAGCATTACAGTCAAAGCCACGTGCAGCACCGACTACAAAACCGGCGTCGAAATGGAAGCCATGACGGCATGCAGCATTGCGGCGTTGACTATTTACGATATGTGCAAGGCAGCCGACAAAGGCATCGTGCTAGAGCACATACGGCTTCGCTATAAAGCAGGAGGCAAAAGTGGCGAATGGCACAACGATTAAGGTCCTGTATTTTGCACAGGTCGCCGAACTGACCAAAGTGCGCCAGGAAAACTGGCCGCTGGCCGCGCCCATCAGCGGATCGCAATGGCTGTCCGAACTACAGGTGCGCTATCCGCAGCTTGCTCCTGCGGCACGCCTGAAGCTGGCCGTCAATCAATATCACGTTACACACGACAGCCTGATACAGCCGGGCGACGAACTGGCTGTCTTCGAACCCGTTACCGGAGGCTAGGCCGTGAATGCTACGAGCCGGACCGCTACAAGCCCAAACAAGGTCATCGTGCAAGAAGCCGACTTCGATGCCGCTGCGCTCATCGGCGAACTACGCCGGCGCGTAGCCGGCCAAGCCGGCGCCATCGTCAGCTTTACCGGCTATGTACGAGACTATTCCGACGACGCGCCCACGCAATCGCTGTTTCTGGAACACTATCCCGGCATGTGCGAGCGCGAAATCGAAGCGTTATGCGCAACGGCACAGTCGCGCTGGAATGTGCCGCAATGCCTGGTCGTGCACCGGGTAGGCGAACTGCACCTAAGCGACCAAATCGTTTTCGTCGCCGCCGCCAGCGCCCATCGCGGCGATGCATTCCGCGCCTGCGAATATATTATCGACGCCTTGAAAACGCGTGCGCCATTCTGGAAACGCGAAACGCTCGCCAACGGCGAGCGTTTCTGGGTGCAGCAAAAAGACGCCGATGCCGCCAAGACCTCGCACTGGGACAACCCAACCGAAACCTGAGCCTCCAATGAGCAAAGCCGATACGAACAAGCCGCCCGTTACCTTGCACTGTGCCGTTCTGACTATTTCCGATACGCGCGACGCCGGCAATGACACATCCGGCGATTATCTGGCCGATAGCCTGCGGGCCGCCGGCCACCACTGCGCAACACGCGCCATTACCTCGGGCAATCTGTACCAGATACGCAAGATCGTCAGCGACTGGATCGCCGACGACTCCATACAGATCATCCTGACCAATGGCGGCACCGGATTCTCGCACAGCAAGTCGACGGCCGCCGCCATTACCCCGCTGCTCGATCAGGTCATCACAGGCTTCGGCGAGCTGTTCAGGCATCTGTCCTTCCTGGAAATCGGCAGTTCCACCTTGCAGTCCGACGCCTTCGCGGGCGCCGCCAACAACACACTGATATTTTGCATGCCGGGCTCCACCGGCGCCTGCAAGACCGCCTGGGAAGGCATCATCAAAGAACAACTGGACAGCACCCACCGTCCCTGTAATTTCGGCACCCACTACCATGCTTGATTTCAATTCGGCGCAAGCGCGCCTGGCGACGGCGGGGAAGCCGCCCGCCATTACCGAAGCCTGTCCTTTGCATAAAGCCAAAGGACGCGTCCTGGCGCAAACGCTGTTCGCCACATTGGATCTACCTCCGGCCGACAACAGCGCAATGGACGGCTATGCCATACGCCATGCCGACTACGCCCCCGGCCAAGCGCTGCCCATTCAGCAGCGCTGCTATGCCGGTGAACGGCCCCAAGCGCTGCAAGCCGGTCAAACCATACGCCTGTTCACCGGTAGTCTTATCCCCTTGGGCGCCGATACTGTCGTCATGCAGGAAGACG
>DATCYE010000329.1:0-11728 GCA_036570485.1 Pusillimonas sp.
CATGATTTCCACCAGACCCACTAATGAGTTAAGCGCCGTGTCCTTGAGCGCGGTTTGCCAGACGTTGTTCGTACCGGGCAGTGCATACCAGAACATCTGCGGCATGACGATGCGCAGCAGGCGCTGGCGCGCCGTCATGCCTATCGCCTTGGCGGCTTCGATTTGCCCGGGCGGTATGGCTTTAAGCGCTCCGCGAAAGACTTCCACGCCGTAGGAGCCGGCGATAAGGCCTATGGCCACTATGCCGACCAAAGCCGGAAACCAGTTGGTCATGGCCTCTTGCCAGTTCAAGGCATCCGCCAGGTCGGAAATCGCCTGGACCGAGCCGAAAAACAGCAGGTAGATGATGAGCAGCTCGGGAATGCTGCGCACCACGGTGGTGTAGAGGCTGACCAGAAGGCTGGGCAAGCGGGCGCCGGATGTCTTGATGCTGGCGCCGGCGATGCCTATGACTATACCCAGGGCCATGCCGAGTACCGATATAAGCAGGGTCATGGCGGTGCCGTGCAGGAGCGTCCAGCCCCATCCTTCGCGCAGCACCGACTGTATAGTCTCTAGCATGGAGCGTTACTTCTTGCAGACCTCGTAGTTCGAGATGTCGATATCGAACCATTTTTCGCTGGAAGTCTTGACGGTGCCGTCGTTGATCAGCTTGCACAAGGCGGCGTCGACTTTTTGCTTGAGCTCGGTCTTTTCCTTGTTGATGCCCACGCCTATGCCGTAGCCCAGCACTTCCGGCGCAGACGAGCCTTTGATGATCAGGCTGGATAAGGCAAAATTCTTGTCGCCGACCTTCTTAAGGAATTTGGATTGCGAGGTCAGGTCGGCAAAAGTGGCGTCCAGACGGCCGGCATCCAGATCGATCTGCATCTGATCCAGTGTGTCGTAGTTTTTGATTTTCAGATCGGGCGCAGACTTGCGCAAATAGTCGCCATGCGTAGTGCCGCCCTGCACGCCCACCGTCTTGCCGGCCAGGCCCTTGAAGATGGCGTCGGCGCTGCTGGCGGAAACCAGGGGGCTGTTCTTGGGCAACACGAATATTGCGTCTTCCACCGCATAGGGAATACTGAAGGAAATACGTTTACTGCGTTCGGGGGTCACCGACATGCCCGAGATGATCAGGTCGAAGCGATTGGCGTCCAGCGACGGTATCAGGCTGTCGAAGGACTGCACGACAAAGCGGCAGTCTGCGTTCAGTTCCTTGCAAAGCGCGTTGCCTATGTCGGCATCGAACCCGCTGACCTTACCGGCGGCATCGACCATGCTCCAGGGCGGGTAGCCGCCTTCCGTACCGATTTTCAGGGTGTCGGCCGAGGCGATGTTCAGCCCCAACAGCGTCAGTCCCGCGCACAGCGCGGCTTTTTGGAGTAAAGGTTTGATCACTTGAGTCTTCCTGGATAAGAAATAATTAATGAGTGGGCAGAAGGAACTGGCGCAGGCGCTCGGATTTGGGTTGGCCGAACAGTGCATCGGGCGTTCCTTCTTCTTCTATCAGTCCGTTATGCATGAACAGGGTTCGGTCCGAGACCTCACGGGCGAACTTCATCTCGTGCGTGACCAACAGCATACTGCGGCCTTCGTCCGCCAGCTGGCGTATGACGCGTAATACCTCACCCACCATTTCGGGGTCCAGCGCCGAGGTGGGTTCGTCGAACAGCAAGACGTCGGGGTTCATGGCCAGGGCGCGGGCGATGGCTACGCGTTGCTGCTGTCCTCCCGATAATTCTGCGGGGTAGGCGTCTTTCTTTTCCGCCAGGCCGACTTTGGCGAGCAGCTGCATGGCATGATCGCTGGCCTGATCCTTGGAAACGCCCTGTACATGCACGGGTCCTTCCATGATGTTTTGTAGAACGCTGCGGTGCGACCACAGATTGAAATTCTGAAAAACCATGCCCAGGCGCGCGCGTACGCGTTCCAGCTGGCGGGCATCGCTGCTGACCGCTACACCGTCCCGGCGTTTATGGCTGCGCAAGGTTTCGCCGCCGATATGGATCAGGCCTTCGTCCGGCACCACCAGATGGTTGATACAGCGCAGAAGCGTGCTTTTTCCGGAGCCCGACGCGCCGATGATGGAAAGAACATGGCCCTGGCTGGCCGAGAACGAGATCCCGCGCAGGACTTCGTTCGTACCAAAGGATTTATGGATGTTTTCTACCCGGACGGCGTAATCGCTTGCGGTCATGGAGTAAAACGCGTCGCGGTGGGCGAAAGGAAGGGCAGGATCGGCATGGCTCTTGCGTCGGCGCAAAAAGCGTTCATTTTACCTTGTTGCACGAAAAGATCCGTTCTGCGGGTATAGCTCCGGCGGCCCATGTCCTGCATGGCTGACCAGGAGGGACAGGCCCGGCAGGTGCTAGGGCGCGCGCCGCAGTTCAGCGGGCGGATATTTGATTTGCGCTCTGTACTTGGATACGGTGCGCCGCGCCACCACCACCCCTTCACGCGCCAGCTTGCTGGCCAGCGTTACGTCGGAAAGCGGTGCTTGCGGGTTTTCTTCGTCTATCATTTCCTGGATCAGTGCTTTTACCGCGACGGCGGAGCAGGTGCCGCCTGAGCTGGTCGCCAGTTCGCGCGAGAAGAAATGCTTGAGCTCGTAGATGCCCCGGGGCGAGGCCAGGTACTTGTTGCTGGTCGCACGCGAGACAGTGGATTCATGCAGGCCCAGTTCATCGGCGATTTCGCTTAGCATCAGCGGCCGTAGTGCAATTTCGCCGTAGTCGAAGAATGTTTGTTGGCGCGCCACGATGGCTTGTGCCACGCGGTGTATGGTTGTGCTGCGTTGTTCCAGGCTGCGCACCAGCCAGCGCGCCTCTTGCAGCGCCTGCGCCATCAACGAGCGGCCGTTATAGCGCGTTTCTTTGAATACCTGCGCGTAGGCCGTGTTAAGGCGCGCTTGCGGAACGGCGCTGTCATTCGCAATAGCGCTCCACGCCTTGCCGGTCTTGCGCACGATAATGTCCGGCACAATATAGCAAGACGGGTCGACCGAGCTGTAACGTCCTCCCGGTCTTGGATCCAGGGAACGTATCAAAGCGCAGGCTTGCTGCATCTCCAGGGAAGAGCAATCAAAGGCACGCGACAAACCTGCATAATCGCAGCGGCCCAGCCTTTCGATTTGCTCGGTCACGATACGTCGGGCAAGAGCGCGGCCGGTGGTGTCTTCAGGTAAGGCATCTAACTGAAGGGTCAGGCATTCGGCCAGATCGCGCGCGCCCAATCCCGGTGTGCCCAGCTGCTGCACCAGGCGCAATGCGACTTCCCATTCGTCATCGCGCGGCGTGGAGCTAAATTGCATGGAATCGGCCAGTTCCTTGAAGGCAAGCCGCAGGTAGCCGTCATCGTCCAGGGCTTCGATTATGTATTGCACCAATTTGCCATCGCGTTCGCCCAGCTTATAAGCACTTGCATCGGTAAGAAGCATATCCTTCAGGGACGTCTCGCTGCGTGCCCATTGCCCCACATCCGAATCGGAGTGGTCGGCGCTGCGGCTGGCGGGGTAATCTCCGGAATAGGCGGGCGGTGTTTCGGCTTCGATATGCTGGGTTGGGGGCATTGTCTCCTGGTCGCTGTCAGTCGACGGAGCCGGCAAGGTGGCGCAAACTTCGTGTTCAGCGTTTAAGCCTTCCGGCGCAGCGTCAGGGGGCGCAGACTGATCCTCTTGCTCTTCCAGGAACGGATTGTTGGCGATCGCCTCGATCACCTCCCGGCTGAAATCCAGCGTCGACATTTGCAGGAGCTTGACGGATTGTTGCAGTCGAGGCGTAAGAGTGGTTTGTTGCCGGGCCTGCAATTCGAAGGAAATCTGAGTCATTCGTGTCTCCCCGTTGAAGATATGCTTGTATGAACACGTATCGGGTATTCAAGCAAAATCCGTGCCAGGTGCTGTCAGTCAATGACACTTAGCCCGCATTGCGAGGGGCATAGCACCGTCTTCAAGCTTTATTTACCGGGCTTTGTAAGAATTGCTCCAGTCGGTTGTAAAGCGTCTTGGGACTGATGCCTAGCGCCAGAGCGGTGCGCCGCTTGTCGCCGGCATAATGATCCAGAGTGGCCATGATCAGGGCGTGTTGGGCATGCGTTAGTGATGTGCCGATAGGAATTTTCAGGAACCCCTGCTTCACCTCGGGAGTGCTGGGGCGGAATGCCGGCGTCAGGGAAACGATTTTTATTTCTTGATCCGCCAGTATGTAAGCGCGCGTGATTGTGTTTTTCAGTTCGCGGATGTTTCCGGGCCAGTTATAGGTTTCCAGCGTTGTTATGGCCGAAGCCGCAAATGTTTTCGTGGTGCCTTCCTGATCGTTCAGCTCGTTCAGGAAGCGTTGTGCCAGGTAGGTAATATCGGATCGGCGCTCGCGTAGCGCGGGTACCCGTATAGGAAATACCGCCAAGCGGTACAGCAGATCCATGCGGAAGGTACCCGCCATGACCGCCTCTTTGGGATCGCGGTTTGTTGCCGCGATGATGCGCAAATCCACCTTCAATTGCTCGGTACCACCCACCCGATGGTACTGACCGGTTTCCAGCACGCGCAACAACTGTACCTGCATGGTCATCGGCATGTCGGTGATCTCATCCAGAAAGAGCGTTCCCGGGTGCGCCTGCTCGAAGCAGCCCAGCGTGGTGGATGATGCGCCTGTGAAGCTGCCTTTCTCGTGACCAAACAATTCGCTTTCAACCAGAGAGGGCGAAATGGCCCCGCAGTTAATGGCGACGAAGGGGGCATTTTGCCGAGAGCTACGTTCGTGAACGGCTCTGGCGACAATCTCTTTGCCAGTGCCGCTTTCGCCGATGATCAGCACGCTGGCTTCGGTGGGAGCGGCTTTTACAATCGAACGGGCCAGAGTGAATGCTGCTGACGAACGGCCAAGTATTTTGGATGATTTAATCATATTAATCAGTCTATTACGAAAGCGTCGTAACAATAAAATAATCGTCTTCTGTTTCAATTGACATGCATGTTTACGAGTGCTGCGCTAAAAAGCGCGTACGATGGATCATCAAGGATCATGCATGGCTCGCGGAGGTTTGCGACAAGAAAACAGGGGCGGCGATTCCTACTATTGCGCATGCAGGCCGTAGGTAAAAGCCGATAGGAAAATTTTGCTAAAGAAGCTTATATGCCGCATCTTTTGATTGTTGACGATGAGCCGGCCATACGTGAGCTCATCGCAGAAATAGCTATCGAGGACGGATACACGGTGGCTCAAGCGGGCGATGTACGCCAGGCCCGGATACAAATCGAACGGCAAAAGCCCGATGTGGCTTTGCTGGACGTGCAGCTGCCCGATGGCGACGGCATTCAATTCTGGAAAGATTTGGCCCTGGTCGATACACAGGTGGTGTTCATTACGGGCTATTCCAGCGTCGATAGCGCCATCGCGGCTTTGCGTTGCGGGGCCGTCGACTATCTGTTGAAGCCGGTGAGCCTGCGCCGGCTTCAAGGCGTCCTGGGCGAATTGAAATCGTTGTCGCAGCAGCAACCCGCGCCCGGCGCGTCGGATTGCTTCGTCAAGATGATAGGCTGCTCGCGTGCCATGCAATTGCTGTGCGCGCATATCGAAAAGGTCGCGCCCACACAAGCCACGGTGCTGCTGGTGGGCGAAAGCGGTACAGGCAAGGAGTTGGCCGCCGAAGCCATACACCTTGCCAGCCCGCGTCATCAACAATCTTTCCTGCCGGTCAATTGCGGCGCCATCTCGCCCAATCTTGTCGAAAGCGAATTGTTTGGACACGAGAAAGGCAGCTTTACGGGCGCCGACCGCCAGCACAAGGGTTTTTTCGAGCGCGCCTGCGGCGGTACGCTGTTTCTTGACGAAATCACCGAGATGTCCATGGACTTGCAGGTTCGCCTGCTTCGCGTGTTGGAGACAGGCCGGTTCATGCGGGTCGGCACGCACGAAGAAATCGTAGCGGCTGTTCGGGTTATTGCCGCAACCAATCGCAATCCTGAGCAGGCTGTCGCCAACGGGACCTTGCGCGAAGACTTATATCACCGCTTGAGTGTTTTTCCGCTAGAGCTGCCGCCACTGCGCGAGCGCGAGGACGATGTCATTTTGCTGGCGGATTCCTTTCTTCAGAAGCTGAACGAGGAAAACCGAACATCCAAGACATTCGATCCCGAGGCGGTGCAGGCCATGAAAAACTACTCATGGCCGGGCAATATCCGCGAGCTGCGCAATTATGTATATCGCAGCTACATACTGGCGGACGATGTCATCAAGGGTGATTTCAATTCCTTCGAGCTCGAGGCCCATTCCGCAGGATGGGGTTCGGAAATACTCGTCCCTGTGGGGGTTCCACTGGCGGACGCCAACCGGCAGCTTATTCTGGCTACGCTTAAACAATGCGGCGGAGCCAAGAAAGCGGCGGCGGAGATGCTGGGGATAAGCCTGAAGACCTTATATAACCGCCTTGAAGAATATGGCGCAAGCAGCGAAATGAACGAATCGTCTTCCGACTTGCGTTAGGCCCGAGGGGCTTCGGGTACGCAATATGCTCCCTTTACTGCGTATTGGCACTCAAGCAAGGTGGACGCCCATGACGACTGAAGGTCGGGCGACAATTATCGTCATTTCGCATAACCGGCGTGTGCAGTTGTTGAGCACTCTCAAGTCATTGCAACAACTTCCCGGAAACTGGCCGATCATCGTCATTGATAATGGTTCGACCGACGGCACCGCCGCCGTGGTGGCAAGCCATTTTCCCTCGATTATGTTGATACGCGCCCAGCGTAATCTGGGCGCGGCGGCGCGCAATATCGGCGTGGCCTACGCGCACACTCCTTATATCGCCTTCAGCGATGACGACACTCAATGGGAGCCTGGGGCGCTGGAGCGAGCCGTCAATCTGCTTGATATGGCCCCCGATGTCGGTGTGTTAAGCGCATGCATACAGGTAGGGCCGACGCGCCAGCTGGCCGCCAGCTGCCAGACCATGGCGCAAAGCCCCCTGGCAAGAGAAAGCTTGCCAGGCCCGCAGCTGCTTGGCTTCATGGCCGGGGCTTGTGTGATGCGTACGCGCGCTTTTTTTGATGTGGGAGGCTATTGGCCTCCGTTATTCGTTGGTGGCGAAGAGTCCCTGATGGCCCTGGATATGGTCGAGCAGGGGTGGCGTATCGTCTACGCGGCCGACGTGATTACACGGCATTTTCCTTCCATAATCCGTGATGCCGGATTAAGGGAGCGGCTGTTGATACGGAATGCGATATGGGTGGCCTGGATGCGGCGCCCTGTGCGGGCAGCCTATCGGGAAACCATGGTAGCGCTACACCAAGCATACGATCACAACATCCTGGGAACCATATTATGGCAGGCGGTGCTGGGGATGCCCCGAGCCTTGCGGCGTCGAAAGGTCATTTCGCCCGCAGTGGAAAAAATGCAGTTACTGCTCGATATCACGACTGCAAATCTGACTCATCAGAGTCCGGATCATCGTCCGGCCTGACGGCTGTCAGGATGGGCCGGGTCACGTATGTCGTCGGGTTCCTCTCTGGGCGGCAAGTCCACCTCTTTGCCGGGCTCGTCGGGAGGGGGGATGTCTGGTGGTATGGAGGGGTCGTGCGCTGGCGGTTCCGGCACATGCGCCCGGAGGCGCGACAGATTAATGATCGGTGGTGAACTGTAGCGGTTCGGCAGATTCATAGCAGTCTCCTGAAAAGGCGCCGCAGCCGGCATAAGCATATTGCGTAAAAGTTTATAGGCAATCAGCATGCCCGCAGCCCTCAGGCACGCCACTTGCTTGAATACAGACAAGAGCAAGCACGCCTAACGCGGATTTTCAGGGTTGTATAGGAATTACGTTTCCTGGCAGTTTTTACCAGAGGTCCCAGGCAGAGGCGAACTCCGGCGCACGCCCGGCCATCGGGGCGAATACTGGAGAACTATTGTGTCACTGAATATTCTGGCTGTTTCTTCCGAAGCTTTTCCCCTGGCCAAAACAGGCGGGCTGGGGGATGCCGTAAGCGGGCTTTCGCAGTCCTTGGTCGCTTGCGGGGCCCGCATAAGCTTACTGCTACCCGCTTATCCGCATGCTTTGCAGCATGTGCGGCATATGCGCCGCGTGGCAACGCTGCAAGACATGCCGGGCGGAGACGCGGTATTGCTGGCCGCCGAATGTCCGGAGCTGAAATTACCGGTGCTGCTATTGAAGAATGATGCCTTGTACGACAGGGAAGGCCTGTATGCGGCGCCCGACGGAACGGAACATGAAGATAATGCTGTCCGGTTCGCGGCGCTGGCGCATGCGGCAGCGCGTATTGCGCAGGGTATAGATACGCTGCCGCGCCCCCATGTCGTGCATGCGCACGATTGGCATGCTGCTCTGACACCATTGTTGATGCGCCAGATGGGCGTCGAGGGGGTGAAAACAGTTCTTACCTTGCACAATGTGGCTTTCCAGGGTGTTTTTCCCTTGGCGATGGCAGATGCCTTGGGGATAGACAAACGCTATTGCAACGATGCCGGCATGGAGTTTTGGGGTCAGTTGAATTTTCTGAAAGCAGGTATACGTTATGCCGACCTGATTACCGTCGTAAGCCGCAACTATGCACGGGAAATACTGACGCCTAAATTTGGCTGCGGTCTGGAAGGAATTCTGACGGAGCGCCGGAGCGACTTGGTGCCTATTCCTAACGGGATAGATACAGCCTTGTGGAATCCAGAGGCCGACGACTACTTGCCTGGGTACGCATTCGGTGTGGGGCGGCTGGCCAACAAGATCGCCTGCAAACATGAACTGCAACAGGTTTTTGGGCTGGATCCAAATGCCGCCGCTACAGTATTGGTAATGGGCAGTCGCCTGACCAGCCAGAAGATGGCCGACGTGGCGGTCGAGGCGATACCCATAGCGCTGGATAAGCACCCAAACCTGCAGGTTTGCATAATTGGTCAAGGTGAAAAAGCGCTGGAAAAGGCGCTGCTGGAGCTCGCGCCGCGTTATCCGGGCCGTTGCAGCGTTCGCATTGGGTTTGATGAGGCGCAGGCGCATCTGCTGCATGCCGGGGCAGACATACTGCTGCATGGCAGCCGCTTTGAGCCCTTCGGGCTGACTCCGTTGTATTCGATGCGTTATGGCACCATTCCTATCGGTTCCCGAATAGGGGGGATGGCGGACACCATTCTGGATCCAGGCATGCACAGGCCTGTCGGTGCCATGCATGGCGCCACCGGCATCCTTTTCGAGGGAGAGCATGCACGCGATATGGCGTTTGCCATAGACCGCGCGATG
This sequence comes from Pusillimonas sp., assembly GCA_036570485.1. Taxonomy (GTDB): domain Bacteria; phylum Pseudomonadota; class Gammaproteobacteria; order Burkholderiales; family Burkholderiaceae_B. The sequence goes on from DATCYE010000329.1 coordinate 9,226, forward strand.
GCGCTGCATGACATGCCGGACATCTGGAGCGACATGCAGTCCAACGGCATGCGCGCCGATTTCAGCTGGGCCAAGACGGCACCCTCCTACCTTAGCGTGTACCAGTCCTTAAGGCCGGATGTTTCGCTGGGTCGTATTCCGGAGCGCTACCGCAGCATCTTGCCAGGGCGCGTATGGCAGCCTGCGGCGGCCAACACCGCGCTGACTGGATATTTGCCCGATTCGGTCGGCGGCGTCCTGGCTCGGCACAGACGCAAGGATGCCCGGGCGGGAGCTGTGACGAGCCATGAGGCCTCGGCCGCATAACAGGCATGCGGACCCACCGCGCCTCTTGCGAGCAGGCTGTGACGGATCAGTTGCTGCTTGGCGATCTCGACATGCACCTTATTGCGCAAGGGCGGCATAGGCAGCTAGCCGATTGCCTGGGAGCTCATGTCGTGACATTGCAGGGTGTGGCTGGCACTCGCTTTGCCGTGTGGGCGCCCAATGCGCGGCGGGTTGCCGTCGTGGGCGACTTTAACGAATGGGATGGTCGCAAGCACCCTATGCGATTGCGGCGGGAATGCGGTGTTTGGGAAGTGTTCGTTCCGGGAGTGCGTGCCGCAAGCTTGTACAAGTTTGAATTGCAAGACACCTATGGCGAACTGCTGGCATTGAAAGCCGATCCCCTGGCCCGCCAGACCGAGCTGCCGCCCGCCACTGCGTCCATCGTGGCGCCGCCGGACGATTTCGTCTGGACGGACGGCAAATGGATGGGTGAGCGTGGCATCAGGCAGGCGCCTGACGCGCCTATCTCCATTTACGAAGTGCATCTGGGTTCCTGGATGCGCCCGGAAGGCGATGGCGGCCTGTGGTCATCGATGGGCCCTCGCCTGATCGATTATGCCGTCCGTCTGGGTTTTACGCACCTGGAGCTGATGCCGATTACGGAACATCCATTTGGCGGCTCCTGGGGCTATCAACCACTGGGCATGTTCGCGCCTTCGGCCCGCTATGGGACGCCGGCCGAGTTCGCGACTTTTGTCGATGCCTGCCATAGGGCCGGCCTGGCCTTGATTCTGGACTGGGTGCCGGCGCATTTTCCGTCGGATCCGCATGGCCTGGCGTGGTTCGACGGAACCGCCTTGTACGAGCATGCCGATCCCAGGCAAAGCTTGCATCCCGACTGGGATACCTTGATTTACAACATGGGGCGCAACGAGGTGCGCAACTTCCTTTTAGCTAGCGCACAGGAATGGCTGCAACGCTATCACGTCGACGGTTTGCGCGTGGATGCGGTGGCGTCCATGCTGTATTTGGACTACAGCCGTGAAGCGGGACAGTGGACGCCCAATCGCTATGGTGGACGCGAGAACCTGGAGGCGGTCGATTTTCTTCGGCAGTTGAATACTGAGGTGGCGCAGGCCTTTCCCGGGGCCATAATGATCGCTGAAGAATCCACTGCCTGGCCGGGCGTGACCCAGCCCGCCAGCGAAGGCGGGTTGGGCTTTCACTACAAATGGAATATGGGCTGGATGCACGATACCTTGCGCTACATGGCGCATGATCCTGTGCATCGCCGCTACCACCATCACGACATGACCTTCGGCATGATATATGCCTACTCCGAGCGCTTCATTCTGCCGCTTTCGCATGACGAAGCCGTGCATGGCAAGGGCTCCTTGGCGGGCAAAATGCCCGGCGATCATTGGCAGCGCTTTGCCGGCCTTCGCGCCTACTACGGCTTTATGTGGGGACATCCCGGCAAGAAACTGCTGTTCATGGGCGGCGAGCTGGGCCAGGAAAGCGAGTGGAATCACGACGCACAACTGAACTGGGACAGTCTGAAAGATGGCTTGCATTCCGGAATGCAGGCCTTGGTACGCGACCTGAATTCGCTGTACCGGAATACGCCGGCGCTTTATGGCGGCGATGCCGTCCCTGAAGGGTTTGCGTGGGTGGTGGGCGACGACGACGCCAACAGCGTGTTCGCTTTCTTGCGCCACCACAATGGACAGACCGCGTTGGTTATAAGCAATATGACGCCGGTGCCGCGTATGGCCTATGGCATAGGCGTACCCATCGCAGGGCGTTGGTCTGAGCGCTTGAATACCGATGCAAGCGTATATGGCGGGTCCGGTGTGGGAAATTCGGGATCGGCCAATACAACGACGCGACCCATGCATGGGTATGAGCAATCGCTGTCGCTGTCGCTGCCGCCTTTGGCCAGCTTGATTTTCGTCGCAGAGGGCGTGTCATGATGAACGGTTCATTGCCTGACCGCCTGGCTCCCGGGATGCCTTATCCGCTGGGCGCGATCAGCGATGGGCTGGGGGTGAATTTTGCTGTTTTTTCGGCTAACGCGAGCAAGATCGAATTATGTATTTTCGATGCCAGGGGGCGCAAGGAACTGCAGCGCTACGCATTGCCGGAATGCACCGATGAAATCTGGCACGGCTATCTGCCCGATGCCGAACCGGGCCTGTTGTACGGATATCGTGCGTACGGCCCTTACGATCCGAAA
>DATCYE010000330.1:0-3703 GCA_036570485.1 Pusillimonas sp.
AGTTCACGGAAAAAGGGAGGGGCCAGGCCATCAAGATAGGCACGCGCCTCGCGAATAATATGCCGGGCCACGAATTCTGGCGTGTCTTCAAACATGTGAATGAAGCCATGCAGTTCGCGCAGAATATCGTTGGGAATATGCTGCGATGTACGGGTTTCGCCATACAGATAGATGGGAATTTCTTCGTTCCGGAAACGCAGTTCACCGATAAAACTGCGCAGATTCTTGATGGCATTGGCCACGTCTTCCGGCGAATCGACGTCGAACTCCTCGTCGTCAATCGACAAGATGAACGCACTGGCGCGGCTTTGCTGCTGGGCAAACGAACTTAAGTCGCCGTAGCTAGTAACACCCAGAACTTCAACGCCTTCGTTCTCGATGGCAGCCGCAAGTGCGCGTATACCGAACCCCGAAGCATTTTCAGAGCGGTAGTCTTCATCGATGATGACGATGGGAAAACGGAATTTCATTAGTGTGGCTCCCAGGCCTGGTACGAACTATGTGCGGGGCAGCGTTACGCCCTGCTGCCCTTGATACTTGCCCCGCGATCGCGGTACGATGTTTCGCAAACTTCATCGCCTTCAAAAAACAGCATTTGCGCACAACCCTCGCCCGCATAGATTTTGGCGGGCAAAGGAGTCGTGTTGGAAAACTCCAGTGTTACGTGGCCTTCCCATTCGGGTTCCAGCGGTGTCACATTGACGATGATTCCGCAACGGGCATAGGTGCTTTTACCCAGGCAAACCGTCAGTACGCTGCGCGGTATGCGGAAGTATTCGACCGTACGCGCCAAGGCAAAGGAATTGGGCGGAATAATGCAGACATCCCCCTTGAAATCAACAAATGATTTTTCGTCGAAGGCCTTGGGGTCGACGATAGTGGAATTGATATTGGTGAATATCTTGAACTCACGGGCACAGCGCACGTCGTAGCCGTAGCTGCTGGTGCCGTAACTGACAATGCGATTGCCGTTCTCGGAGCGCACCTGGCCCGCCTCGAATGGCTCTATCATTCCAGCGCCGGCCGCCTGCCGGATCCAACGGTCGTTTTTTATACTCATAGCCCTAACCTTATTACGTTGGCGCGTATTTTATCCCCTGCGCGTCAAAGAAGCGCAGTTGGCCCAAAACTAATTCAATCCCTGGAAAACCAGCGATAAACCAGGGCCAGGCCATTGACCGTGCCGCCGGTCAACTCGGCCGTCAGGCCTCGTGCCAGACGATAGCTGGCCCGACCCACCGTACCAGTATCCGACAAAGCCTGCTGAACGCTCAGGGTAATGCCACTGGCCAGCTTTTTGCTGACGGTGATGAACTTGCGCTCGATATCGCTGGTCCCGCTGTCCAGCCCGCTGACCACGCTTTCCACCGGCAAGATGCTGCCCACCGCCCCCAGATCGCCCGACTTTATGCTGACCTCGTCCACCCCGAACTTGCGGTAGAACGGTTCACCGCTGCCCAGAAAGGACGTACCCACAGAAAACAACAGGGCCATGTCGCCGCCCGAATCGTTCGGGCCGTGGCCCAGCAGTAGCCAGGAAAGCTTCTCGATCTCGCTGACAGCAGGATACGACACCAGGTCGATACGCGGCCGCTTGGCCGTACCCGCCACCCGCACGCCCGCCTGGACAGCAAGTCCCGTGCGCAAGGCTTCAATGTCCAAAACAGGGCTGGCGATATCCCCTTGGAAGGTAATGGTCCCACGCCGCAGTTGCAGGCGTTGCCCATAGGCTTCGATGGCGCCGCCGCGCGTGCGCAGCGCCCCCATGGCGGTCAGCTTGCCTTGCGACATCATTAGATGCAGCTTGCCGACCAGACCGGAGTTGACACCGTAGCCCGTCAGATAAAAGCGCGGCCCCAGGTCCAGCTCCAGGTCCATGGAGATATCCATGGGTGTACTGATCTCTTTCTGGGTCTGGCCTGGCCGCAAGATCACGACGTCGCCGTCCACGGTGGGAACGCCGCCCAATACATCCAGGTCGAACCAGCCCGCGTCGGCGGTCAGCGCGCCCTTGATCCCAAGATGCGGCAAACCGGCATCCAATACGAGCCGCCCGCTTACCATGGCATAGCGGTCGGAGCGCTGCAACAAAGGGTAGCGATACAAGTCTATATTGACCAACCCCTTGGAATCGAACAAATTCCAATCGCCGCTTAGCGTCAGGCTGCCGCCTTTTGCATCGGGATTGCTGCCGACCCATTCGGCCGTGCGCCATTCTTTGGGGGTCACCCGCAATATGGCCGGAAACGAAAGCTTGTCCAGGATCAGGCGATCACCCTGCAAGCGTGCGGACAGCGTCCCGTCAAGCAAGCGTACGCCGTCGTCGATGCGTACGACCCGGATCTTTTCACCCGCTATGGTGCCGCCCGTATCCCAACTGCCGTCGGGCTTGCTGTGCAGCTGCACCCTGGCCCGCAGCGCACCGCCCAGCTCCATGGCATCGCCCAGAAACAGGCTGGCCCAGCCCAGATCGTCGATATCGGCATCGATCTTGACCGTCTTGGCGTCCTTCGGATTAAGGGACAGGCCACCGCCAGGACTTGCATGCAGCAGCGTTGCCGCGCTGGCCGATACCCGGCCCATTTTCTTGGTGACAATCCGGGTCTCGACATTCACCTGGCTAAGGGCTTGGCCAGCCCGCTTGGCCACGAGATCCACGGCAAATTCCTGCAAGCCCAGCGGAAACGCCGGTTCGGCCGGCACCATAAAGTCGCCCGACACGCGCGCTATATGAGCCCGCCCTTCCAGGGCGCCCGCAAACTTCAGGTTCCAGTCCAGCGCCAATACGATCTGGGCCAGGTCACTGACTTGATCTCCCTTGGTCTTGACCCCGCCTTTGTGCTCCTTCTGCTCGAAAGCCGGATCGAATTTTTCACGCAGATCGGCAATCAACTGCGGCGAAACCGGCAGGCGCGCAATGGCGCCCTGGGTTTCCCAGCGCCCGACACCGCCGCGCGATGCCTGGTGATCCAGGGTAAAAAGCCGTTTGGACGACAACAGAAAATCGATATGACTATCGCCCACCTGCCATTGCCAGGCCGGTGCCGCCGCCGATGGTACAAAAGAGATACGCGTGGGCGCGGCCACCTTTACACCCAAGCCGGCATGTTCCACATTCAGCGTTCCGATCGTGCCGCGCCAACCCTCCGACGCGTCCGCCCCCGCTGTGCCGGCGCCCCAGCCGCCGTCGAGCACCGCATGCAATTTCAGCGGCGCGCTGCCGACCTCTTGTGGCTTGCTATGGGCTGGTGTGTACTGCGCAGTCAAGTCCGCCTTGTGGCGGGCCAATACGCCTGACACCTCGCCCCGCAATTGGGCGCCGCCCGGCAGGTCGGGCCAGAATGCCGCCAGCTCGGGCGCGGCCAAGTCCAACTTAAGCCGGCTGTCCGTCGTGCCCAGAGAGCCGTCCGCCTTCAGGCGGTTCCTGCCCAAACGCAGATCCATCTCCACCGCCGCCAATTGCAGACCCTTCCATAAGGGCTGATCCATTACGGCTTGAGCTGGGGTTTGCACATCGCCATCGGCAGCTTTCGCTGCGGAATCAGGCTTTACTTCATTGACGATGCGGGCGCTCAGGCGGCCCGACAGCGCCTCTTTGTTCCATTTCGTTCCGTCGGCGAAATCAAGCGCTATCTGCGCCGAGCGCAGCTGATCGCGGTCCAGCAATTGCACGTCAAAATTGGCGGCCATGCTGATCACGGCG
>DATCYE010000331.1:0-3470 GCA_036570485.1 Pusillimonas sp.
CCCATTCCGTGCAGACACTGGAACTCGTACTGTCCGGGGTAGTAATTCTGCCCCGCCATGTAATAGATCGACGCCAGCGTATGCGCGTTATGCGTGGCGAATTGGGGATAAACGGCATCGGGCGAAGCCAGCAGTTTGCGCGCACAAGCCAGGTACGACACATCCGTGTAGACCTTGCGCGTATAAACGGGGTAGCCTTCCAGGCCCTCTTCCTGGGCCGCCTTGATCTCGGTATCCCAATAAGCCCCCTTGACCAGGCGTATCATCAGGCGATGCCGGCTGCGCTTGGCCAGATCCACCACATAATCGATGACAAACGGCGCACGCTTCTGGTAGGCCTGGATCACAAAGCCGATACCGTTCCAGCCGGCCAGGTCGGGGTCGAAACACAAGGCTTCGAGCAGATCCAGGGAGATTTCCAGGCGATCGGCCTCTTCGGCGTCGATATTCAGGCCGATATCGTAGCTGCGCGCCAGTTTGGCCAGTGCCGTCATGCGCGGCAGGAGTTCGGCCATGACGCGGTCGCGCTGCGCGCGCGAATAGCGCGGGTGCAAGGCGGAGAGCTTGATCGATATGCCGGGGCCTTCGTATATGCCACGGTGCTGGGCCGCCTTGCCGATGCTGTGTATGGCCTGTTCGTAGGATTCGTAATAGCGTTTGGAGTCGTCGGCCGTCGTGGCCGCTTCGCCCAGCATGTCGTACGAATAGCGGAAACCTCTTTCTTCCAGGCGGCGGCTATTGGCCAGCGCGGCCGAAATGGTCTGCCCCGCCACGAACTGTTCGCCCATCATGCGCATGGCGATATTGACGCCTTTGCGAATCAGCGGCTCGCCCCCTTTGCCTATAAGGCGCGTCAGCGCCCGCGACAAGGACTGCTCGCTGTTGACGCTGACCAGCTTTCCGGTAAGCATCAGCCCCCAGGTGGCGGCATTGACGAATAACGACGGCGACCCCCCCATGTGCGAGCGCCAATCCCCATGGCTGATCTTGTCGCGAATCAGGGCATCGCGTGTGGCGCGATCAGGCACGCGCAACAAGGCTTCGGCCAGGCACATCAGCGCCACGCCTTCCTGGCTGGAAAGGGAAAACTCCTGAATCAGGCCCTCGACTCCACCGGCCTTGCCCTTGTCGCGCAAGGTCTTCACAAGGCGACTGGCCAATTCGTGCACTTCCTTGGCTTGCGTGCTGCGCGCCAGATCGACCAGCAGCGGCACGCACTCGGATTCGGGGCGTCTGTACGCGCCGGTGATGGCCGCGCGCAACACCGACTGGGGCTGCACGTCCTGGGCAAACACATAAAAAGGCGGGAGCGACTCTTGAGGCGCGGCCACGTCGCCTTCTTGGATATCATCGCCGCTCAAATGAGAGATTTCGGCGGGAATCCGGCCCCGCTCTATCGCATCGATATAGGCGAACAGCGCCTGTTTATGCAGCCAATGCGGCGTACAACCCAGTTTCTGCGCTGCGCTCTTGAGCCGTTCGCGCAGTGTTTCGTCTACCTTGACGCCCAATGTGGTAGTTGCCATTACAAATTCCTATCGTGCCATTCAATTGCAATGGGCGGCGCATCGATCAGGCGCGCACCCATACGCCGAGCGCAAATTATAGACCCGACGGTAACACCAGAATAGTAGATTGGTTGCAACCCTTTCTGAATTAAGGTTAACCCTAGCTAAACGCAACCCTTGAGCGTAACCACCGGGCTGCTGGCGGAGCGCAGCGGCTTATCCGATAACTGGGCGGCGATGAGGTTCGTCAGTTGCCGGATGGCTTTTCGCTGTCCTTCGACCAATGCCGGCCCGCCTTCGTCCACCGGAATCGAAATCTGGGCACGGCATATGCGCGAATCCTTGCCCGCCTTATGCACCGCCTTCAAGTGCCAGGTTGCATCCAGGATAGCCTGCGAATCGAAGACCGAATCAAAACGCTGCACGGTCACGTAGATTTTCCAAACGGGCAGCGTGGCTGGGGCGGCACCCGCCGCAATATCCAGCACGCCAAGCTGCGCCGACAGATCGGCGGACAGCGCGCGGCGAATCTCGTCGGACAGCGGTGAAGCCCAAAGCGACTCGTTCAATGGGGTGATTCGGGCGCTGTCGCGCACGCTGATGACAATTTGAGGCCTGTCCACTTGCTCCGGCAACTGAACGGGCTGCACACTGATTGCGTACTTCTTCGCTGCCTGGATATGGCCTGATGCCTCAACCGGCGTGGCGGCCGGCACCAGCGTGTAATAGCGGCTCGTGGGCGGCGCCGCGCACCCGGCCAATACAGCTCCCAGCGCCAGGCATAGTATCAGTTTCGATTGTCTCAAAAGCCTTCCTTTAGTGACTTGGTGGCAGAACATCGGCCTGATGCCCGCGCAGCAGCGAGGCGGGATGAGCTTGCAGGTAATCGGTCAACGCGCGCAGCGATTTAGCCGCCCGCCCCAGCTCATCCAGAGTCTGAGCCAGGTTGGTGCCGGTGGCGGAATCGGAGCCCAGCAACTTGTCAAGGCCGTTTAAGGACTTGCGCACCGCCTTAAGCGTCGCCACGGTCTGGGGCCCGGCGGTTTTGTTCAGTCCATCGGCCAGTTTGGTGATGGCCTCCAGGCTGGCGCGTAAATCGCGACTGATGCCGGCGTACGGAATCGCGTCGAGTTTCGACACAATGCTGGTCACCTGCTGCTGCAGGCGGTCAAAATTGCCCGCGACGGTGGGAATCCGAATCGGTAGCCGGGTTTCATCGAACTCGACCGGCTCCGCCTTGGGGAAAAAATCCAGTGCGATATATTGCTGTCCGGTCAGCAGATTGGCCGCGCGGATTTGCGCACGCAGCCCATGTTCGATCAACGGTCCGATCGGTAAATGGCCGGCGTTGCTGCTTTGCTGATTGCTTTCCAGCATTTTTTGATAGACCGTACCGAAGCGCATCGGGTAGACCTTGGTTTTGACCAGTACATAGAAATGCCTGGCCTGGCTATTGAATTCGAGATCGATATCGGCAACCGTTCCCAATTCCAGTCCATGAAAATCGATAGGCGCCCCCACTTTAAGGCCCCGTACCGACTGCCGGAATTCCATATCGATTTCAATAGCCGGACCATCGGGATCGGCCATGGCTGCTTCCCGGGTCGCTTTCAAGGCAAACTCGGTATTCGGCTTGGCCGGCACCGTTTTTTCGCCGCCTAATTTCTTCGGCGTCGCAAAGGCAATGCCGCCCGCGATGACAGACGCCAGGGAGCCGGTATTGACCGAAAAACCGTCCGCGCTCAATGACAGATTCACGCCGCTGGCATTCCAGAAACGGGTATCGGCCGTAATGAACTTATCGTTGGGTGAATCAACGAAAATCTGGATATTCACCTTTTTTCCATCGGGCGCGAGATCGTAGTCGACTATTCGCCCGACCTGAATCTGCCGGTAATAAACCGGCGACCCCAGCTCCAGCGACCCAAGTTCAGATGCCGTCAGCGTATAGCGCTTGCCAGG
>DATCYE010000332.1:0-11330 GCA_036570485.1 Pusillimonas sp.
TGTATGGGGCGCGGGCTTCGGCTATTACGCTACCCTGATCGGCGTGTTCGTTACCTCGCTGTATTCTTTCCGGGTGTATTTCCTGGTGTTCCATGGCAAAGAGCGTTTCGATGCCCATGCGGACGCGGGCCATGGACACGGCCACGATGCGCATGACGACCACGGGCATCATGGCGGCGCGCCGAAAGAATCGCCTTGGGTGGTTACCTTGCCCCTGGTGCTGCTGGCCATACCGTCGGTCATCGCCGGTGCATGGTTCATCGATCCCTTGTTATTCAACGGCTTCTTCGATGGCGTCATTGCGGTGCTGCCGCAGCATCCAGCGATGGCCGAGCTGGCCGAGCACTGGCATGGCTGGGTGGCTTACGCGCTACACGGTTTCGTCACCGTGCCTTTCTGGCTGATGGTGGCCGGTTTCGTGGTGGCCTGGTACTGCTATCTGGTCAATCCCAAGCTGCCTGCGGCCATACACGGCAAGCTGTCGTTCATAAATCGCGTGCTCGACAACAAATACTATGCCGACTGGTTCAACGAGCAGATTGTGGCGCGCGGCGCCCGCTGCCTGGGTCACGGCTTCTGGAAGGCAGGCGATGGCGGCCTGATCGACGGCCTGCTGGTTAACGGCAGCGCCCGCCTGGTGGGTTGGGTGGCGGCCGTCAGCCGGCACTTGCAATCCGGCTACATCTATCACTACGCCTTTGCGATGATCATCGGGATCATGGCTTTACTAACCTTTTTTGTGCTGACGGTTCAATGATGGCAAGCGATATGGCGTCTTCTACTCTTCCCTGGCTAACGCTTTCGATCTTCGTTCCCATTGTGGCCGGACTGATCGTGTTGCTGGTGGGCCGCGACGACCGGCCCGGCCTGACCCGCGTGCTTGCGCTGGTGGGCTCGGTGGCCGGCTTTCTGGTGACACTGCCGCTGTATACGGGTTTCAACCCCAATACCGCCGATATGCAGTTTGTTGAGAAGGCCAGCTGGATCGAAACCTTTGCCGTCAATTACCACTTGGGCATCGACGGCATCTCGATCTGGTTCGTGCTGCTCACTGCCTTCATCACTGTGATCGTGGTGTTGGCCGGCTGGGAAATCATCACCAATCGCGTTTCGCAATACATGGCCGCTTTCCTGATTCTGTCGGGGCTGATGGTGGGCGTGTTCGCTTCGCTGGACGGCATGCTGTTCTATGTGTTTTTCGAAGCCACGCTGATCCCCATGTACCTGATCATCGGGGTGTGGGGCGGACCCAACCGCGTCTATGCGGCGTTCAAGTTCTTCCTGTACACGCTGATGGGGTCCTTGCTGACGCTGATTGCCTTCATTTATTTGTGGCATGCGGCCGATGGCTCCTTCGACATCCTGACCTGGCATCAACTGAAGCTGGACTATACGCAGCAAGTGCTTATTTTTGTGGCCTTGCTGGCAGCCTTTGCCGTCAAGGTGCCGATGTGGCCGGTGCATACCTGGTTGCCCGACGCCCACGTTGAAGCGCCTACCGGCGGTTCGGTGGTGCTGGCCGCCATTATGTTGAAACTGGGCGCCTATGGCTTCTTGCGCTTCTCGCTGCCCATCGTACCCGACGCCTCGCATAGCCTGTCGGGCATGATGATCGCGCTGTCGCTGATCGCCGTCATCTATATCGGTCTGGTGGCTATTGTTCAGGAAGACATGAAAAAGCTGGTGGCGTATTCGTCGGTCGCGCACATGGGCTTCGTTACCCTGGGCTTTTTCGTGTTCAATACGGCGGGCCTGGAAGGGGCCATCGTGCAAATGATTTCGCACGGCTTCGTTTCGGGCGCCATGTTTCTGTGTATTGGCGTTCTATACGAGCGCTTGCACACGCGTCGCATCGACGCATATGGCGGCGTGGTCAACGTCATGCCGCGATTCGTTACGCTGTTCCTGCTGTTTTCCATGGCCAATTCGGGTCTGCCGGCCACCAGCGGTTTCGTGGGCGAATTCACCGTCATTATGGGCGCCGTTCAGTACAACTTCTGGGTGGGTCTGTTGACGGCTACGGCGCTGATTTGGGGCGCGGCGTATTCCTTGTGGATGTTCAAGCGCGTGGCCCTGGGCGATATCGCCAACGACGAAGTCCGGGGCATGGTCGATCTTAGTCCGCGTGAATTTTTCATACTGGGCATTATGGCGATTGCCGTGCTTTATATGGGTATTTATCCCAAACCGTTTACAGATGTCATGCATGTGTCGGTGGAAGCCTTGCTGCAGCACGTCTCTATCTCGAAACTGTAGACCTCAAATATTATGCAAAATCCATTTGACTTCGCCTTGGCTACGCCCGAGATTCTGCTGCTGATCATGGCTGCGGTGGTTCTGCTTATCGATGCTTTCAATAAGTCTGAATCCCGTCATGTCACGTTTACGCTGAGCATAGGCGCATTGTTGGTACTGACGGCTGTGTCGCTGTGGCAATGGAACGACGGGGTCCAGGGCAGCTCCTTCGGCGGCCTGTATGTGGTCGATTCCCTATCGCATTTCCTGAAAGTGCTGTCTTACGTGGCGGTGGCCACCACGCTGATCTACGGCCGCGAATATGCCGAGCAGCGCGACATGCTCAAGAATGGCGGCGAGTTCTATTCCCTGACGCTGTTCGCCTTGCTGGGCCAGATGGTCATGATTTCCGCCGGCAGCATGCTAACGGTGTATCTGGGCGTGGAGCTGATGTCTTTTGCGCTGTATGCACTGGTTGCATTGCGCCGCGACGACGTCAAGGCGACTGAAGCGGCCATGAAGTATTTTGTGCTGGGTGCCTTGGCCTCGGGCGTGCTGTTATATGGGATGTCGATGATCTACGGCGCTACCGGGCAGCTTGATCTGCGCCTGATATCCCAGGTTATCGGCAGCGGCAATGCCGAGCGCCTGCCGCTGGTCTTCGGCGTGGTGTTCATTGTTGCCGGCCTGGCTTTCAAGCTGGCGGCCGCGCCTTTCCATATGTGGACGCCCGACGTCTATCAGGGTTCGCCTACATCGGTAACCCTGATCTTAAGCGCGGCGCCTAAGCTGGCGGCCTTTGCCATTACCTTGCGTCTGCTGGTGGAAGGCTTGCATGGCATCGCTATCGACTGGCAGCCCATGCTGCTGATCCTGGCGGTGCTGTCGCTGGCCATTGGTAATATCGCGGCTATTGCGCAAACAAACTTCAAGCGCATGCTGGCCTATTCAACCATTTCGCACATGGGCTTCGTGTTTCTGGGCCTGCTCTCGGGCGTCGTCCAGGAGCAGACGCTGGCGGGCCAGGCTTATGGCTCGGCGCTGTTTTACGTCATCATTTACGTACTGACCACGCTGGTCACTTTCGGCTTGATTCTTTTGCTTAGCCGCAAGGGCTTCGAGTGCGAGGAAATCACCGACCTGAAGGGCTTGAACCGGCGCAATCCGATCTTGGCCGCGATGCTGCTGCTGTCCATGTTCTCGCTGACCGGCATTCCCCCCATGGCGGGCTTTTATGCCAAGCTGGCGGTGTTGCAGGCACTGGTCGGGGCAGGACACGTTGCGATTGCCGTGGTGGCCGTCATCTTTTCCCTGATAGGCGCGTTCTATTACCTGCGCGTCGTCAAGATGGCCTATTTCGACGAGCCTGAAGGCGAGGCGGCGGTTATCGATAACGGCGTCATCACCAGCGGCCTGATGTCCGTGAACGGTTTGCTTATTATTGTGCTGGGTATTTTGCCCGGCGGCCTGATGGCGCTTTGCGTGCGCGTCATCGAAGGCTCGTTGAAGTTCTAACGAATGAATCAAACATTTGCGGTATGGATCGTCATCGTCTTGTCTTTGGCGGGCGCCAACCTTCCCTTCCTGGCGCAGCGGCCTTTCCTGGTGCTGCCCTGGACCCAACCGGGCGAGGCCGTTTCTGCGGCTTGGCTTAACTGGCTGGGCTCGCTGGTGTTCTTTGCCTTGTTGTGCGGCGTAGGCTATTTGGCGCTGACGCTGATCGGCCAGGCCTTCTTTGTGGCTTCCGATTTTGCCTCCGCGGCATTGTTCATGGGCAAGCTGCTGGCCGTTTGTGTATTGGCAGGGCTGCTGCTGGCCTATCCGGGCTGGCGCAATCGCGGCCGCTCGGTGCACAAGTCGTTTTTTGTGCGCCTGCTGGAAGTGCTGGTGCTCTATGGTCTGGTGGGAACGCTAGGCTTCGCCTTCGAAGCCAATATGGGCAATGTGTTTACCCAGACCTGGGAGTTCTACGCCGTTACGCTAAGCCTGTTTCTGGTGCTGGGCTATCCGGGCTTCGTCTATCGCTATCTGATGCGCCATCGCAAGCCGTCGCAGAAGACACGGACTCCTTCAGCACCATAGTCGGCGGGCTCAGCAGGGGCAGCTTGGCCTTGGTGAGTCGCCGCAATATCTCGAACAGCAGGGCGCTACGTACCCGGTAGGCGGCGCGCGGTGAAATCACATGGCCTGTTGCATTAAACATAAGGCCGTTCGCGTCGATGCCGTCCAGCATCACATCGGGCTCGGGTTCGTCCAGAATATCGATATTTTCCCTGAAAGCGGCCAGCATCAAATCGTGGACCTGTTCCGCATCTGTGTTCAAGGGCAGGGCCAGCTTGATTTGCACGCGGCCCAGCGGGCTGGCATGGGTCACGTTGCGCACCACCTTGGTGATGAACTCCGAGTTCGGGACGATGACGGTGGAGTGATCGCCCATCTGGATTTCGGTGGCGCGTACATTGATGCGGCGGATGTCGCCTTCTATGCCGCCCAGCGACACCCAATCGCCGACTTTCACAGGCCTTTCCGCCAGCAGAATAAGGCCGGACACGAAATTCTGAACCACCGCCTGTAAGCCGAAACCTATACCCACGGAAAGGGCGCTGGCTATCCATGCCACGCGCTCCAGGCCTATGCCGACGGCGGACAAGGTCAAGGAAAAGACCAGCACGTAGCCGGCATAGCCGAACAAGGTGGCGGCCGACAGGCGCATGCCCGGATCCAGGCTGGTGGTGGGCAGGTATTGTCGGGTCAGCCAGGCCTGGACCACCTTGACGATGCCAAAGCCCAGCAGTAGCACCAATAGCGCAAATATGACCGAGGCGGGACGTATCTGGACTTCGCCGATGGCGATGCCGTTGTGCAGATAGTCAAGGCGTTGCAGCCAGGCCGTGGGCCCGTCGCCGAAGGGCGCAGCCAGCAAGACCAGGGCGATCAGGACGATGGCCAGGCGCGCCAGGCCGGCCAGCAGCACGGTGGCCTGACTGCGCACACGCGTCATGGGGCGGCTGTAGTGTTCGTCGTTGGCGTTGCGCTTGATGGCTGCCACGACGCTTTGGCAGGCGTCGTCGATGAGGCCGTTAAGCAGATAGGCTGAGCCCAACACAATGGCCAGCCAGGCCGCTTGGCGAACGATGAAGCTGCCCAGAGCGATATAGCCCAGCAGCAGGCTGATAATGCTGGCGCTTACTGCCAGCCAGATCACGCCCCGGGCAATGGCGTAGCCGACCGGCGCGGGCCCGGCATGGGGTTTTTGAGGATCGGCGCTGGCGCGCCGGCTAAGCCGCGTGGCTTGGCGCATGGCCAGCGCCATGAGCGCGCCAAGCACCAGGGACAGCATGCAGTTTTGGGCTACCGTGGCAGTCAGGCTGGCATTGACCAGGGCGGACAGCTTTTGCGCGATCCAGCCCGTGACCAGGGCAACGGCCAACAGGGCGGGAAACCATCGCAGGCCCGTCGCAAGGTTGTCGGGCAGGGCGGCAAGCCGCCAGGTAGGGCGGTTTGCGGAAAGCAGCGCCCGGCCAAGGCCCGCGACGAAGCCGCCAAAATACACCGCGCTTACGGCCAGGCTAAGCAGCGTGTCCAGCTCGGTGGATAGCGTTGCGTTCCATTCCACCCCGAGGCGCAAGATGGCGGCTATCAGCCCCGGAGCGACGGTGGCCAGTACAACTTGGGCGGCTGCATACAGAGAACGTCGCAAGCGGCCCGGTGCGACACGGGTAGTGGTCAGTTGCCATAGCAGGCGGCCGGCCAGCATGCGCAGGAAAAGCACGGCAAGAATGGCCAACAGGACGGCTCCCCAGACTGAGGCACCGCCCTGTTGAACGGATTTTGCCAGTTCGTCCCGTAGGGGTTGAAGCCGATGCAGATCTTGAGGCAGTTGATTACGCAACTCGGTCCAGAAGGGGCGGGCCAGAATCGAGTCCGTGCGTACCCCCAGCTCGGCCTGAAACTGTGTACGCCGCAGCTTCAGTATCTGGTCGCTCGCTTGCTGGGCTTCGACGGCAATCAGGCGCGCCAGCTTGATCTGTGCATCCAGCATGCTGCTGTTCTTGGTGAGTTCCGTGCGTTGCGCGGCGACGTCTGGTGTTTCCTTGATGCCCTCGGCGGGTTGGCCCAGCTCGGCCATGCGGGCCTGTACACTGGTCAGCTGGGGTTCCAGGGTCGTGGCAGCCGCTTGCGCCTGTTCCTGTGCTTCCTGCGCGGTGTCGCGCAGATCGACCAGGTCGTGGTCTTGTAGCGGCTTGTCTGGAGCTGCATCCAGCCTTTTCTGTACCCGGTCGATTTGCGTGCGTGCGCCGTCCAGGGTCTTGTCGATCTCGGCGGCGGCGTTTTTATTCTGGGCGTGGATTGGCGTGGCCGCTGCGGCCAAGGCAAGGCAGGCCGCCAGCAGACAGCGGGCCATCAACTTACGCGCAGCGGTCGCTGGATGTTCTGGCAATGTCATCGGTTTCAATTTGGAAAGAAAGCAGATTACCACCAAGGAAACGGCGGGAAGGATTCCAAGAGTAACGGTAGAGGGTAGGCTTCCCTGTAAAATGGCCGTTGTACCTTCTTCTTGCCGTATCTTCTTTCCGGCGTATTTTATTCTTGAATAGGCTTATGACTCACCTTATTCTTCAGGCTCCCAATCTTGTGACGGCCAATATCGAAAAAATTGCCGCTATAGCCAGCGCCGGCGGTGTGCAAGAGTTGGGCAGCAGCGCGGTGCGCTTGCTGGATGTGGACGCGGATGTGCGCCCCGAGGTGGCGGCGTGCTGTGAAGAGTTCGGCATGGACTTTGCTTTTTTCGAGCAGATTTCGCGTCTGCGCGATTGCAAGATACTGGCCATGGACATGGATTCCACCCTGGTCAATATCGAATGCATAGACGAGATCGCCGATATGGCGGGCCGTAAAGCCGAAGTCTCGGCCATTACCGAAGCCGCAATGCGCGGCGAAATTACGGATTTCTCTGAAAGCCTGACGCGGCGCGTGGCTTTGCTGGAAGGCGTGCCCGCAACGGCTCTGGAACGCGTTTACGAAGAGCGCTTGCGGCTTAATCCCGGTGCCCAGAAGCTGGTCTCCACGGTCAAGAAAAACGGCCTGAAAACGCTGTTGGTATCGGGCGGCTTCACCTTTTTTACCGAAAGACTCAAAGAAAGACTGGGGCTGGACGCCTGCCACGCCAATGTACTAGAGGTGGCCGACGGCAAGCTGACCGGTCGGGTGCTGGGCGATATCGTCGACGCTCAGGGGAAAGCCGACCATCTTCAGGCGCTGGCCAGTCAATTAGGCGCCACGGCAGAGCAGATCATTGCGGTGGGCGACGGCGCCAACGATTTGAAAATGATGGGCCTGGCGCATTTTTCGGTGGCTTATCGCGCCAAGCCGGTGGTGCGTCAGCAGGCCAACTATGCCTTGAACGTGAGCCCGCTGGACGGCATCTTGAACTGGTTCCGCCTAAGTCACTAAGGCCCTTAATACGCTGCGTACCGCATCTATGCGCGCCGCCACCTGCTGGCCCTGCTTGATCTCGATCTTCAGTTTGTCCTGACCGGCCAACCGGACGTCGCGGCGGCTTTGTACCAGCTCGATGATGCGCAAGGGGTCTATATTCGGCTTGGCCGAAAATTGAATCAGCGCTTGCGCATCGCTAGCGTCTATCTTGACGATGCCCAGCGGTTCGGCGGTCAGGCGTAGCCGATGCGTGGCCAGCAGCGTTTGCGCAGCCTCGGGCAGTTTTCCGTAGCGGTCGATGAGCTCTTCCTGAATGTGGATCAGATCGTCTTCGTGCTTGGCGTGAGAAAGCTTCTTGTACAAGCCCAGGCGTGCATGCACATCGGGGCAATAATCGGAAGGCAACAGAGCCGAGGCATGCAGATTAACTTCGCACAAGGCGGAGAAAGGCGAATCAAGGTCCGGCTCTTCACCCGATTTCAGGGCGCGCACGGCGGCGTTGAGCATGTCGGAATACATTGAAAAACCGATTTCATGAATATTGCCGGACTGCGATTCGCCCAGAACTTCGCCGGTACCGCGAATTTCCAGGTCGTGCATGGCCAGGAAAAAGCCCGCGCCCAGCTCTTCCATGGCCTGAATGGCTTCCAGCCGCTTCTTCGCGTTCGACGTGATGGCGTCTTCGCCCGGCGTCAACAGATAGGCATAAGCCTGGTGGTGCGAACGCCCGACGCGTCCGCGCAATTGATGCAGCTGGGCCAGGCCCAGGCGATCGGCGCGATGGATCACGATGGTGTTCGCCGTGGGTACGTCGATGCCGGTTTCGATAATGGTGGTGCACAGCAGGACGTTGTAACGCTGCTGATAAAAGCCCTTCATGACTTCTTCCAGCTCGCGCTCGGGCATCTGGCCATGGGCGACGGCAATGCGCGCTTCAGGTACCAGTTCCTCCAGGCGCGCGCGCCGGTTATGAATGGTGTCGACCTCGTTATGCAGGAAGTACACCTGGCCGCCGCGCTTGAGCTCGCGCAGCAGCGCCTCGCGTATGGTGCTGCCGTCTTCGCGGCGTACAAAGGTTTTGATGGCCAGGCGCCTTTGCGGCGCGGTGGCGATGACCGAAAAATCGCGTATGCCTTCCAGCGACATGCCCAGGGTACGCGGTATGGGCGTGGCCGTCAGCGTCAGCACGTCGACTTCGGCGCGCAGTGCCTTAAGCGCTTCCTTCTGCCGGACGCCGAAGCGGTGCTCCTCGTCGATGATGACCAGGCCTAGATTCTTGAACTTGACGTCTTTGGACAGGATTTTGTGGGTGCCGATGACGATGTCCACCTGGCCTTCGTTCAGGCCCTGGATGGCGGCGGCAATTTCCTTGCCCGAACGAAAGCGCGATAGCTCGACAACCTTTACAGGCCAGTCGGCAAAACGGTCGGAAAAAGTCTGGGCATGCTGTTCGGCCAGCAGAGTTGTGGGACATAGCAGGGCAACCTGCTTGCCGTTCATGACCGCAAGGAAGGCCGCACGCAATGCGACTTCGGTCTTGCCAAAGCCCACGTCGCCGCACAACAGCCTGTCCATGGGCCGGCCCGATGTCATGTCGCCGATGACGGCTTCAATGGCGGCGGCCTGATCGACCGTTTCTTCGAAGCCGAAGCCTTCGGCGAAGGCCTGATAGTCGCCGGCCGAGAGTTTGAAGCGGTAGCCTTCGCGCGCCGCGCGCTGGGCATATAGGGCCAGCAACTCGGCGGCTGCGTCGCGTACCTGTTTGGCGGCCTTGCGCCGCGCCTTGTCCCATTGGCCGGAGCCCAGCTGATGCAGGGGCGCGTGCTCGGGGTCGGCACCGCTGTAGCGGGCAATAACATGCAGCTGGGCCACCGGCACGTAAAGCGTGCTGCCATTGGCATATTCCAGATGCAGGAATTCCATCATGCCTTCGCCCAGATCCATCTCGCGCAGGCCGCAGTAACGGCCTATGCCGTGCTGGGCATGCACCACCGGGTCGCCTTCGCGCAGTTCCGACAGGTCGCGCACCATGGCTTCGACGTCGCTGCCCGCTTCCTGGGCGCGCCGACCTCGCCGCGTGGGCCGGGCCTGGCTGGGGTACAGATCGTTTTCCGTCAACAGCGTCAGGTCTTGCGCTACGGCGCTGAAGCCGTTGGACAGCGGCGCGACGGCTAGGGCGAAGCGGCTGTCGGAAGCCAGGAAGTCCTGCAGGGTTTCGGTGCCTGAGTCGGGTGCAATGCCGAACTCGGCCAGCATCTGCAACAGGGTTTCGCGGCGTCCCGCCGAGTCGGCGCAAAGCACGACCCGGCCCTGATGGCGATCGAGCAGGTTGCGCAGATTGGCAACGGGATCTTGAGCTCGCCGGGCCACGGCCACATTGGGCACGGCCTGGAAGTCGGGGTGAGGCTGGGTGTCGTCCAACGCCAGGCGTGCGAAGGTTTTTAATCGGACGAACAGCGTTTCTTCGTCCAGGAAAAGCTGTTCAGGCGGCAGCACGGGGCGCTCGCGATCGCTTTTCAGGAATTTATAGCGGTTTTGCGTATCTTGGGCAAAGCGCTGCACGGCCTGGTTCACATCGCCAAGCGTGACCGTGAATGATTGCTCCGGCAGATAATCGAAAAGGGTGGCTGTTTGCTCGAAAAACAGCGGCAGGTAATATTCCACCCCCGCGAAGGCGATGCCGTTGCCGATGTCCTTGTAGGGCAGGGCGCGCGTGGGGTCCCCTTCGAAGACTTCACGGAATCGTGCGCGGAACTGATTGCGCGCCGTTTCGTCCATGGGGAATTCCCGGCCGGGCAATAACTGCACTTCCTTGACCGGATACAGGCTGCGCTGGGTATCGATGTCGAAGCTGCGTATGGATTCGATCTCGTTATCGAAAAGATCCAGCCGGTAGGGCAGCACGGACCCCATGGGGAAAAGATCGATCAGGCCGCCGCGTATGCTGAATTCGCCCGGCGCGGTAACCTGCGTAACGTGCGTGTAGTTGGCCATCGTCAATTGGCGGCGCAAACCTTCTTCGTCCAGTTTTTCGCCCTGTCGGAACGAAAAAGTGTAGGCGGCCAGGAACTCGGGCGGGGCCAGCCGGTACAGGGCAGTGGTCACGGGCACGGTCAGGATGTCGACGCTTTCCTGCATGAGCGCATGCAGGGTGCGCAGGCGCTCGGAGATCAGGTCTTGGTGCGGCGAAAAGCTGTCGTAGGGCAGGGTTTCCCAGTCGGGCAACTGCCGCACCCGCAGATCGGGCGCGAACAACAGAACTTCCTCGGCCAAGCGTTGGGCGGACAGCGGGTCGGAGCACAGTGCCACTATGGTCTGGCGCGATGCGCGCGCCAAGTCGGCCAGCAGCCACGCGTCGCCGGAACCCGGGGGCCGGGGCTGGACGTGTCGTTGCCCCGGCTTCAGTGCCGCCAGCACAGCTTGGGTAGAGGGAAGAAGGGCGGAAGTGAGTGTTTCTGTAGGCATGTAGCGCATCATTATAAAATGCCTTTCTTATGCATATGAAATTGATTGCAATCATTCCCGCAGCCGGCATCGGCGCGCGTGCTCAGGCGTCCGGTTTACCCGAGTCCAAGCGGGCTGCGGCCACGCCTAAGCAGTACCGCTTGCTGAAGGGCGAGCCCATGCTGCGCTGGGCGGTTCGGGCGATGCTGGCC
>DATCYE010000333.1:0-3307 GCA_036570485.1 Pusillimonas sp.
ATCTTAATCATCACCGGCGATAGCGATATGATCCCAGCGTTCAAGTTTGCCAGAAGAGAAGGCATGCGGATTTATTTACATTACGCAGGCATGCCAGTTCGGCCAGAGCTGAAAGCTCATGCCGATATGATTATTCTCTAAACAACAAGCAATAAAGAGTTGGCATTACTAACCAACTTCCACACTAATGCTTGTCCGCCATACTTGTATTGTTATAAGTACATCTTTACAATAAAGCCTGCACTGGCGGCAAGCCCGCCGGCTTTGTTTTATTGCTAGAGACCAATGCAATGCCTGCGCAAACGCTTGCTCAAAAGCTGATCGCCCATGCCAGCGGCCGGGCTTCGGTCGCGCTGCATGACATCGTTACCTGCGATGTCGACCTGGCGATGTTTCATGATTCCAGCGGCCCACGCCGGTTAAAGCCCATGCTGGACAAGCTGGGCGCCGCCATCTGGGACAAGTCCAAAGTCGTGCTGGTCATGGACCATTACGTTCCTGAAGAAGACGACGATTCGCGCGCTATTCTTGCCCTGACCCGCGACTGGGCGCGCAGCCAGCAGCTGCCGCATGTTTACGATTCCATCGGCATCTGCCATGTGGTGCTGCCGCAGCAAGGCCATATACGACCGGGCATGTTCTGCGTGGGCGGCGATTCGCATTCACCCACGGGCGGCGCCTTTGGCGCCTATATGTTCGGCATCGGCAGCACCGAGATGCTGAGCGTGGTGGTCAGCGGCCAGATCTGGGTAAAGGTGCCCGACACCATTCTTATGGACTGGAGCGGCACATTGCAGGCCGGCGTAACGGCCAAGGACATGATGCTGCACATGATAGGACTGTATGGCATCAATGGCGCCAACTACGGCGCGGTCCAGTATGCCGGCAGCGCGGTCAAAGCGCTGTCGATGAACGAACGCATGACTTTGTCCAACATGAGCGCCGAGCTGGGCGCCCAGGTGGGCCTGATCGCGCCGGATGACACCACGGTGGAATACCTGCGCAAGGCGGGCGTCACCGACGACATCGATACCGAACGCTGGCAGACCGATCCGGATGCCGTTGTTGACCGACGCAGCTTCGATGCGTCCACCTTGGCCCCCATGGTGGCTGCGCCGCATAGCCCCGACAATACCTGCGCGGTCGACACACTGGACAACACGCCGGTTCAAGTGGCTTATATAGGCGCGTGCACCGGTGCCAAGCTTGACGATTTGCGGGCGGCGGCGCAAGTGCTGCGCAACCGCAAGGTGGATCCATCGGTACGACTGCTGGTTGCTCCCGCATCGGTGCAAGACCAGAACGACGCCATGCGTGAAGGCACCTTGCAAGTGCTGATCGATGCAGGCGCGCAGATATTTGCCACGTCCTGCGGTGCCTGTTCGGGCTACGGCAATGCGCTGGCGGGCGCGGACAATGTCATTTCCAGCACCGCGCGCAATTTCAAGGGGCGCATGGGCTCGGCCGAGACCCAGGTCTATCTGGGTTCGCCTTACACCGTAGCCGCGTCGGCGCTGACCGGGCGGATCACCGATCCGCGCATCATTCTGGCGGAGGCGTCATGAGCTTGCATCGCGTATGGCGCGTGGGCGCCAATATCGATACCGACGCGCTCGCGCCGGGCGCCTATATGAAACTGGGTATAGACCAGATTGCCCGCCATTGCCTGGAAAACCGCTATCCCGACTTGGCCGCAGCCTTGCAGCCGGGCGATGTGTTGGTGGCCGAGGAAAACTTCGGCATAGGTTCCTCGCGTGAGCAGGCGGTGGGCGTGCTGGTGCAGTTGGGGGTGAAAGCAGTGATTGCGCCGTCGTTCAGCGGCCTTTATTTCCGCAATGCCTATAACCTGGGCCTGCTGGCCATTGTGTGCGAAGGCGCCGGACAGATTCCCGAAGGCGCGCGGGTCGACATTGATGCGGCCAATGCGCTGATACGTGTATGGCCGACCGGCGTATCGGGCAATGAATCCGCCCCGCCGCCCCCGCAGTTGGAACTGCCCTGCCAGAAGATTCCCGATTTCCTGATTCAACGCGCGTTGTCCGGCGGCCTGATGCGCCAGCTGGAACGCCAATACCTGCAAAGCAACACATGACATTATTCACACCCGCACTGAAACCCTTGCTGCAAGCCCCGGGGGCCCTGTTGGCGCCCGGCATCTACGACAGCTTCTCGGCTCTGATTGCCCAACAAGCTGGCTTCAAGGCGGCTTATTTGTCGTGCGCATCG
This sequence comes from Pusillimonas sp., assembly GCA_036570485.1. Lineage (GTDB taxonomy): Bacteria > Pseudomonadota > Gammaproteobacteria > Burkholderiales > Burkholderiaceae_B. The sequence continues at coordinate 2,227 of DATCYE010000333.1, forward strand.
ATTGCCTACACGCGCCTGGGCCGTTCCGATGTGGGCCTGACCACCTACACGGAAGTCGAGCAGACCTTGTCGCGCATAGCCGACCGGGTACAACTGCCGATTATCGTGGACGGCGACACCGGTTTCGGCAATGCGCTGAATGTGATGCGCACGGTGCGCGGCTTCGAAAAAGCCGGCGCCGCGATGATACAGCTGGAAGATCAGACTTTTCCCAAGCGTTGCGGCCATCTGCAAGGCAAGACCATCGCCCCGGTGCAAGAGATGTGCGGCAAGCTGAAGGCCGCGCTGGATGCGCGCCACAGCAGCGACACGCTTATTCTGGCGCGCACGGATTCGCTGGCGGTGGAAGGTTTCGACGCGGCCATGGATAGGGCCGAAGCGTATCTGGCCTGCGGCGTGGATGCCCTGTTCATCGAGGCATTACGAAGCAAAGACGAATTGCAGGAAGCCGCCAAGCGCTTTGGCGCGCGCATTCCTTTGCTGGCCAATATGGTGGAAGGCGGCATTACGCCTTTACACACTGTAGGCGATTTGCAGTCCATGGGTTTCAAGATCGTGATCTTTCCTGGCGGCGCGGCGCGCGCTGTGGCCCATAGCCTGCGCAACTACTACGGTACGCTGCATCAAAGCGGAACCACGTCCTCACTGGCCGACTCCATGCTGGACTTCAATCAGCTTAACGATCTGATCGAGACACCGGCACTGATGGAGCTGGCGCGCCAATACGATTAAGGTTTTGCGCCTTGTTTGCGCGACTGTTTTTTGGCGCTTTTCGCAGCATCCATGACCCAGGTATCCCCGGCTTTGGATCGCTTGTTCGATAGCGTCATGCGGTATTCGAAGCGGGCCGGGTTGTAGGCCGCAATCAGGTATTCCACCGGCGCGCCTTCTACGTCGCGCACCACGCGGCTGATGCGCAGCAAGGCCGAACCGGCGTCCACCTGCAATGCTTCTACGTGTTGCATGTCGGCCAATATGGCGCTTATGCCCTGCTCGGCCGATGCCAGCTTCATGTCCAGCTTTTTGAAGATGGATTGAATGGGCAACCGCAGCAGATCGTCTTCGCTGTATTGGCGGCCGA
>DATCYE010000334.1:0-8600 GCA_036570485.1 Pusillimonas sp.
AGGGTGGGAACGGTATGAATGTGCAGCAGCTTGAACAGCAGGGAGTGCAGCCAGCCCGCCTTTTCGGCCAACACCGCAGTGGCGGTCTCGGGTTCGGCTCCCATGACGGTGAAGTACACCTTGGCATGGGCGTAGTCGGCCGAGAGCTCGACATCGGTCAGGGTAATCAGACCCGCGCGAGACACATCGACCTCGCGCTGTATCAGACCGGCCAGATCCTTTTGGATCTGGTCGGCCAGCCGGGTGTTGCGGCCCGGATTGGGTTTGGATTTATGACGGCCCATGATTACAGTGTCCGGGCGATTTCTTTGATTTCAAAGATTTCAAGCTGGTCGCCAACTTCGATGTCGTTATTGCCTTTCAGGGTAATACCGCAATCGAAGCCGGACTTGACTTCCTTGACGTCGTCTTTGAAACGACGCAGGGAATCGATCCAGCCGCTCCAGTGAACCACATGGTTGCGCAGCAAGCGAACCTGCGAGTCGCGACGCACAACGCCATCCAGCACCATGCAACCTGCAATATTGCCCACGCGCGACAGGCTGTAGACCTCGCGGATCTCGACCATGCCGATGACCTCTTCACGTTTTTCAGGAGCCAGCATGCCGGACATGGCATTGCGCACGTCGTCTACCGCATCGTAAATGATGTTGTAGTAGCGCAGGTCGATGCCATTGTGCTCGGCCAGCTTCTTGGCGCTTTGCTCGGCGCGCACGTTAAAGCCGATTACCACCGCACGCGAGGCAATCGCCAGATTGACGTCGCTTTCAGAGATACCGCCCACGGCCGCATGCACCACCTGTACGCGGACCTCGTCCGTGGACAGCTTGGTAAGCGAAGACACCAAGGCTTCTTGCGAACCCTGCACGTCGGTTTTAACAATAAGGGCCAGGGTTTGCGTGCCTTCGCCGATATTATCGAACATGGACTCGAGCTTGGCCGCCTGCTGGCGCGCCAGCTTGACGTCGCGGAACTTGCCCTGGCGGAACAGCGCGATTTCGCGCGCCTTGCGCTCGTCGACCATGGCAATGACTTCGTCGCCTGCAGCCGGAACTTCGGTAAGGCCCTGAATTTCGACCGGCGTCGAAGGGCCGGCAGTGTTCACCGGCTTGCCGTTTTCGTTCAGCATAGCCCGGACGCGGCCAAAGCTTGCGCCCGCCAGCACCGCGTCGCCGCGATTGAGTGTACCGCTCTGTACCAGAATAGTAGCCACCGGGCCACGACCCTTGTCCAGACGCGCTTCAATGACGATGCCCTTGGCAGGTGCATCGACCGGCGCGGTCAGTTCAAGAATTTCAGCCTGCAAAAGCACGTTTTCCAGCAAGGTATCGATGCCTTCGCCAGTCTTGGCGGACACACCCACAAAGGGCACATCGCCACCGTATTCTTCAGGTACGACTTCTTCGGAGACCAGCTCCTGTTTGACCCGCTCAGGATTGCCGTCGGGTTTGTCGATCTTGGTGATGGCCACGACCAGCGGCACGCCGGCCGCCTTGGCGTGGTGTATGGCTTCTTTGGTCTGCGGCATTACACCGTCGTCGGAAGCCACCACCAGAATGACGATATCGGTTGCCTGGGCACCGCGAGCACGCATGGCGGTAAACGCTTCGTGGCCCGGAGTATCCAGGAAGGTCACCATGCCGCGCTCGGTCTGGACGTTGTAGGCGCCGATGTGCTGGGTAATGCCGCCGGCTTCGCCGGATGCAACCTTGGTGCGGCGGATATAGTCCAGCAACGACGTCTTGCCGTGGTCGACGTGACCCATGACGGTAACGACGGGCGCGCGCGATACGGCTTCGGCCTCGGGACCTTCGGCAATATCGAGGAAAGCCTCGGGATCGTCCAGCTTGGCGGCAATGGCGGTATGGCCCAATTCCTCGACCACGATCATGGCGGTTTCCTGGTCCAACACCTGATTGATGGTGACCATCTGACCCAGCTTCATCAAGTGCTTGATGACCTCGGCAGCCTTGACCGACATTTTGTGAGCCAGATCGGCCACGGAAATGGTTTCAGGCACGTGTACTTCGCGGGCGATGAATTCGATCGCTTGCGGCTCTTTGCGCTCGGGCTGGGCATTACGGCCACGGCCCCGGGCATTACCGCCCTTGGCACCCTTGCCGGCTTTACCACCTGCACGCCAGCCATCGCGGCTGGGGCTGGCTGGTGGCGCATCCGCCTTGGCAGCAGGCTTCTTGCGACCGCTGTCGTCGGTCCAGGAGGACGAGACTTCGGATGCCTTGATAACTTTCTTGTCGCCTGTGGCAACCTTGCCATCTTTCTTGGCGCCCTTGGCACCGGCCGGCTTGTGCAGAGTTCCGGAAATGCCGCCAGCTTCGGGCTCGGGCGCCTTCAGGACTTTGCGAGGACGGCTGAGCATTTCGCGCAGCGCGGCGGCTTCGGCTTCGGCGGCGCGACGAGCGCGCTCGCGATCTTCGTCGACGACAGGAGCAGCCGCCGGGGCACGCTTGACGGCGGTTTTGACACGCGCAGCGGTTTTACTGGCAGTTTTACTGGTTTCGGCAGGCGCGGCAGCGTCGGTTTGGCCGGACACGGCTTCGTCGGCTTTCGCAGCGACTGGAGTTTCGTCTGCCACAGGTTTCGTGGCTACGGAAGCGGGCTCGGCCGACACAGCCGGTTCGACGGCTTCGGGCTCGGCCGGCGCTTGCGGCGCCTCGTCGGCAACAGGCTGCGCAGCCTCGGGGGCCTCGACCTTGACCTGGACTGGCGCTGGAGCCGGGCTTTCGGGCTGAGGCTCGGCTACGGGAGCAGCAGGCTGCTCGGGAACGTCGGCCGCCTTGATGGCTTCCTGAGCCGGACTGTCGGCGGAAACCTGATCGAGGTCGACGCGCGGCGCAACTTCGGACCCGACTTCGGGTGCAACGACAGGCGCCGCAGCTTCAGGCTGCACGGCCTCGTCCGATTCGATCGCGGCAGCCTTGGCTTCGGCCACCAGCTCAGCGGGATCGCGTTTGACGAATACGCGCTTCTTTCGCACCTCTACTTGAATCGTACGCGACCGACCAGAGCCGTCGGCCTGCCGAATTTCGGAGGTTTCGCGGCGAGTCAGGGTAATTTTCTTGCCCTCGCTTCCGCCATGGGCGCGGCGCAAGGACTCAAGGAGTTTCGCCTTGTCCGCGTCGGTGACGGCTTCGTCAACCGACTTGAGTTCAACGCCGGCGGAACGCAACTGCTCCAGCAGTACGTTCGCAGGCATTTTCAGTTCAACAGCGAACTGGGCGACGGTGTTACTCGGCATTCGACTCTCTCTTGCTTACTACAACTATTTTTCAATAAACACACCTTGGCTCATACAACACGAGTGTCAGGCATCGTCATTAAACCAATGGGCTCTGGCGCGCATAATCATTTGACTTGCGTCGTCTTCGGACAGGCCGGCGATTTCGGATAGCTCGTCGGTGGACAGCTCGGCCAGATCGTCAAGGGTAAGAACCTTGTTATCGGCCAGCTTGGTGATGATCTCGGGAGTGATTCCTTCGACATCGAGCAAATCCTGGGCGACGGTCTGCACGCGTTCTTCCTGGGCAATGGCCTCGGTAAGAAGCGCGTTGCGCGCACGAGTACGCAGTTCGTTGATCGTGTCTTCGTCGAAGGCTTCGATCTCGAGCAATTCCTGCAAAGGCACGTAGGCGACTTCTTCCAGCCCGGTGAAACCCTCGTCGATCAGGATGTCGGCGACTTCTTCGTCGACGTCCAGCTTGCTGATGAAAGCCTGGCGCAATTCGCTGCGCTCTTCTTCCTGGCGATTCTGGTTTTCTTCCGGCGTCATGATGTTGATCTGCCAGCCGGTGAGCTCGGACGCCAAACGTACGTTCTGTCCGCGCGCGCCGATCGCCTTAGGCAGGTTTTCGGCATCGACCACGACATCCATGGCGTGCTTGTCTTCATCGACCACAATGGACTCGACATGAGCCGGCGCCAGCGCGCCAATGACGAATTCGGCGGGGTCTTCGGCCCACAAGACGATATCGACCTGTTCGCCGCCCAGCTCGTTGCGCACGGCCGTAACGCGCGAACCGCGCATGCCCACGCAGGTGCCGATGGGATCTATGCGCTTGTCGTAGGCAATTACAGCGATCTTGGCGCGCACGCCCGCATCGCGAGCGGCAGCCTTGATTTCAAGCAAGCCCTGTTCGATCTCGGGTACTTCGTTTTCGAACAGCTGACGAATAAATTCAGCGGCGGTACGGGACAGAATGACCTGCTGGCCCCGAGCCGTATGATCAACCTTGTGGACCCAGGCACGAATGCGGTCGCCCACACGGATGTTTTCTTTGGGGATCATTTCGGTACGCGGCAAACGAGCTTCGATTTTGCCGGTTTCGATAATGGCATCACCCTTGTCCATGCGCTTGACCGTGCCGGACACAATGTTTTCGCCACGTTCGAGGAAGTCGTTAAGGACTTGCTCGCGCTCGGCGTCGCGAATTTTCTGCAAGATGGCCTGCTTGGCGGCCTGCGCGCCGATGCGGCCGAACTCTTCGGGCTCGAGGGACTCTTCTATGTAGTCGCCCACTTCGATACCGGGTACGATTTCCTGCGCATCGGAATACATTTCCTGCTGATCGGGCTCTTGCAGACCGGCATCGTCGGGCACGACCAGCCAGCGGCGATAGCCTTCGTGCTCACCGGTATCCCGATCAATGGTCACACGGATATCAGCGTCTTCCTTGAAGCGCTTTTTCATTGCAGACGCCAACGCGTTCTCGAGCGCGCCGAAAACGACTTCGCGCGCCACGTTTTTTTCACGCGCTAGGGCGTCAACCAATAGAAGAATTTCGCGACTCATCGCTTTTTACCCTTGAAATCAAGAATGGGATCCAATTTGGCACGATCAACGTCATCGAAGGCAAAGTTCAGTACCTGGCCTTCGCCTGACTTGGACTCGAGTTCAAGACCAAACACCGGTGCCGCAGACGTATCGATGGCGCCATCGCCAACGCGAAGCAGCCCTACATATACCTTGCGGTTATCGACGGCCTCGCGCAGCTTGATCTCGACCCGCTGATTGGCGAACCGGATGAAGTCGGCGGGCTGCCTTAAAGGACGATCTATGCCAGGCGAACCAACTTCGAGGCGTGCGTAATCGATGTTTTCTACTTCGAACACGCGCGACAACTGTTTTGAAACCTGCTCGCAGTCTTCAATTCGCACACCCTCAGGGCGGTCGATCGTGACACGCAAAAGCCCGAGCGGGGCGCGTTCCACGTCGACGAGCTCGATATCCATACCGGCCAGAGCCTCTTGAGTTAAAGCGAATATATCTGCCATAAAATCCAAAAAAAATGGGCTGTATGCACCAGCCCACTGTTATCGCATCCGCAAGGCGTGCCATGACCCAGGTTCAGGAAATGAATTCAAGACAAAAACCCATGAATCCACAACCATTGCCAAGCCGGCATCGCCCATCGTCGTGCTGTATCCGAAAATGTGCCGCTATTATTGCCAGCCAAAGGCTGCTTATTGCAATTCACACAAGCTGCAGCCTGCATTTAAAGGCTATTGCAAAACAATATAGCTGTAAAGCCCTACATTCTAACAGAAAATAAGAAAATTTCCTGTTATGTCTGGGCCTTACCTTTAAAAAGCAACACATTGCGACGAACCGGCGCAGCGCGAGTATGCCTATCGGCTACGGCCGCCTCCGAGCTTACCCAAATGGGACTCATGCGCCGAGGCGCCGCGCGGCTGCCAATCGTCGCCGCGAGGAGCAGCGGATCGAACCCGGCCCGAACCCGATTTTCCGGTTTTGGGTTTACCTTCAGCTTGGCCGGGACGAGCGCCGCCTTTCCCGCCCGCCTTGGGTGTACGCGCCCCCGGACCCCGACGCCTTGCATCGGATGCGGCGCCTTCGGCTTGCGGCCCACGCGCCGGACCTGCCGGCTTTTTGCCTCGGCCACCGGCCTTGTCCGCTCTAGAGTTGCCATTGGGATGTCCGTTTGCCAGTCCACCGCTGAACGTCAGACCGGTACCGTAAGGATCGGACGGATAGGCTTCGCCGCTACCCGCCCGGCTTGTACGGCCACCCGATAACTTGCCCCGGCGGCTGACTTTGGCGCCATTCATGCCGTTGCGCTCGAGAGTGCCGAAACCCGGGGGCAAGGCACTGTCGTGCGAGACAGGCTGCCGCTCGCGGCGGCCGCCCTTGCCCTCGAAGCCGTCGGAGTCGTCTTCCCGCAACAGCCCCAACTGCAGCATCAGTGCCGTGACGATGGAGCCATCAAGTTCCTCCCAGCGGCCACGACGCAAATTGCGCGGCAGAACCACTTCGCCGAACCGGGTTCGAATCAAGCGACTGACCGTCACGCCGGCCGCCTCGAACATCCGGCGCACTTCGCGGTTGCGCCCTTCTTTAAGGGTGACCCGATACCACCGATTACTGCCTTCACCACCCAAATATTCCAGGGAGCCGAACTGCGCCATGCCGTCATCCAGCTGTATGCCCTTGAGCAGGCTGGCCTGTTGCTCGTCGCCCAGCTCGCCCAATACGCGCACCGCGTATTCGCGCTCGGCGCCATAGCGCGGATGCATCAGGCGGTTGGCCAGATCACCGGAAGTAGTCAGTATGAGCAGCCCCTCGGTATTCAGGTCCAGCCGGCCCACCGACAGCCATTTCCCGACACGCATTTTGGGCAGACGGGCAAAGACTGTGGCGCGCCCTTCCGGGTCGTCGTGGCTGACGATCTCACCGGCCGGTTTGTGATAAAGAATGATACGGGGAGGCTTCTTGGCATTGGGGCGGGTGATGGCGCGGCCATTGACCCGCACCTGATCGTTGGCGCCGACGCGCTGACCGATATGGGCGGGCTCGCCATTGACCGACACGCGTCCGGCAACAATCAGCTCTTCCATCTCGCGGCGCGAACCGATGCCGGCATCGGCCAGCACCTTATGCAGTTTTGGCATGAGCGCATCGCTGCTTAAATACTTGCCCAGGCGCTGAGCCATGGGAGCGGCGCTATCCAGATAGGCCAGAGCCTGTTCGGCGTCCTGCTCGTTCTCGCCGGCATGAGCCTGCCTGTCGCCGCGACCCTTGCGGCGACCGCCTGCGCCTGCGCCTTCGCCATGAGCGGAAGGCGTCGCTGCTTCCGCAGCCGGCTTGCGGCGGCGTGGACTGCGCGCGGGCTTGGCAACCGGGGCAGCGACGTCGCCGGAGCTTTCTGGTGCTGCAACACGATCTTCGGACGACGCGGCATCGCCTGCCGGCGCAGACTCGGCATCGCCACGCCGCCTGCGAAACGGTGTGCGCAGCTTACGGCCACGGCTACGAGGCGCCGCCGATTTGGATTCATTTGCAGCGGCATCCGTGTTTGTGTGGTTGCCCGCATCGCCCGCAGACGGTTTGTGCTCTTCGTTTATTTCAGTCATTTTCTTTTGGGTACTCCGTTTTTATCTGTTCGTCGAGCGGCAAGGCATCGCCGCCGTCATATTCGTGTTCATGTTCATGTTCGACTGCCGGATCGGGAGTGCCGGCCGGGTCTATTTCTTCGAGTTCAAGGCCGGCAAGCGCCACAACCGCCTCGTGAGATTCAAGCTCGGGCAGCTCGTCCAGCGCCCTTAGCCCTAAATCGTCCAGAAACTGGCGCGTCGTGCCCACCAAGGCCGGCCGGCCCGGTGCATCGCGATAGCCCAGCACTTCGATCCAGCCGCGATCTTCCAGCGTGCGGACAATCTGCGACGAAACCGTTACGCCGCGAATATCTTCAATGTCTCCGCGCGTAACCGGCTGACGCCAGGCAATGATGGCAAGCGTCTCAAGGACCGCGCGTGAATACTTTTGCGGCTTCTCGGGGTTGAGCCGCGCAAGAAAACGCTGCATCTCCGGGCGGCTTTGGAAGCGCCAGCCCGAGGCAAGGTCGACTAGCTCAAGCCCTTTTTCGCTCCAGGCCGCTTGCAGAACCTGCAAGTAACGACGCAAATCGTTATTGGAAAAATCCTCGGCAGCGAACAGCTTGCGTAATTGCGTCAGAGGCATGGGCTCGTCAGCACATAAAAGCGCCGTTTCCAGCACACGGACGATCTCGGTTTCAGTCATCGATAAAATGAGGCAAAGGCCACCTGATTTGCATAAAATTAATAGTTGGGTTAATATCTTTTTCTTCAGACGCGGGGTGGAGCAGTCTGGCAGCTCGTCGGGCTCATAACCCGAAGGTCACAGGTTCAAATCCTGTCCCCGCAACCAGTTTAAAAATGGGTCGATTGCTACAAGCAATCGACCCATTTTCGTTTAAGCCGCTTTTGCTTGGGTCGTTCTTATTTAAACCGACCGCCTTCAGGCTTGGGCCGACCGCCTTCAGGCTTGGGCTGATCGCCTTCACGCCTAGGCCGGCCACGTTCAGGCCGAAACCCAAACCAGCAAACCGGGCCGCCAGCGACGCACGCGCCAACAAGGATTGAGCGAAAAAGCGTTGGACCAAAAAGCAGCGCCGGGCTAAAAAGCCTTGAGCCAAGAAGCCTTGGGCCGAAAAGCGGACTATGCCTTGCCACGCACATAACAAAACCGCAGTGCAAAGCACCGCCATCCATAGCGGCACGCTGCGTTTGCAAGCTGCATAAATTTCCGGCGGGCCGGACTCCGA
>DATCYE010000335.1:0-6506 GCA_036570485.1 Pusillimonas sp.
TGTACGAAGGCACCACACTTAGCTATGCGCCCGGCGCCATTGTGTACAACGCCATGCAGTTGCGCCCGGACATCGACGGCTACAACCAATACGGCCCCAGCGGCCAAGTGCGGTGGCGGGTGGATGAAGGCAGCGCCACGCAGGCGGGCATCGTCAATGGTCCCGTACACATCGTAAAGTTGGGACTGGGCACTTTGCATCTGGTGGGCTTCGCCACGAATCCGGCCTCGGCCACTATCGATCAAGGCGCGCTGAACATCGATGACTTCTTTGGCGGATCGATACTGGTCAACGCCGGCGCCCGCCTGGAAGGCCGAGGCACCATGGGCTCGGCCCGCGTGCGCAATGGCGCCACGCTGGCGCCGGGCACCGGCCTGGGCATGGCGCGGGTTTCAGTCACGGGCGACCTGGTCTTCGAGGCCGGTTCGCTTCTACAACTGGACGTGAATGCAGCCGGGCAATCGGACTCGATCAATGTCATGGGCCACGCCTTGCTGAACGGGCAAGTGCAGGTTCGGGCACAGTCGGGCGACTGGCAAGCCGAAACGCGCTATACCGTGCTGCGCGCCGAACAAGGCTTACTGGGCACCCGTTTTGCTTCGGCGGTCACCAACCTGCATTTCCTGCAACCCACGCTAAGCTACGACGACAAGCACGCCTACCTTAGCCTGCACCGCAACGCCACACCTCTGGACGACCCGGCCGAAACGCCCACCGAAGACGATGTCGCCAATACCGTAGACCAGGACGATCCCGGCGTACGCGACGACATTCTGGCCATGGACAAGGAACAGGCCCGCGAGGCCTTCCGGCAACTATCCGGCAGCTGGCATGCATCAGTGCTGTCCGGTTTGGCTGAAGACAGCCGGCACATACGCATGGCGACCCTGCAAAACGCCCTGCCGTCGACCCAACACTTCTGGCAACAGGCCTTTCATGCAACTGCCGATCGCGCGTCATACCAAGGCATACCCGACGATAACCGGGCTCTAAGCGGAATAGCCGCAGGCCTGACCTACCCCCTGGGCGACCGCTGGCATGCGGGTTTGCTGGCCGGTGCACAGCAAAGCCAGGCGCGCCGCAGCCATGCCATGGCCTCGACCCGCATCGACAGCCTGCATGCGGGGCTTAGCCTTGCGGGCCGCCTGAGCGCTGCAGATGTAGCGATAGGTGTCGTACACAGCTGGCACGCTGTACAAAGCGCGCGCAAGATCGCCGTCGCCGGCCTGCGCGACGCCCTGTCCGGCAACACGCGCGGGCACACCCTGCAACTTTTCTCGGAATGGACGGCACCCCTGCGCTGGCTGGGCGCCACCGCCAGGCGGCTTCCCGCCACGACCCAAATAGCGCCCTTCGTGCGCTACGCTTGGGTGCAAACACAGTTGCGAGGTCACACTGAAAGCGGTGGCGCCGCCGCGCTGAAGCTGGAGCCTGCGCGCCACACGCTACACCTGGCGACACTGGGATTAAAAGCCGACCACACGGTGGAAACTGCGCAAGGGCAAACGCGGCTGCATGGCGAACTTGCCTGGCGGCACGCCGGCGGCGACGCCAAAACGCATTCCCGCCAACGCTTTCGCGACAGCCCGCAGCAACGGGCATTTACATCCGAAGGCCAGCCCATAGCCCGTCAAGCATGGTCGCTGCGACTGGGTTTCGATGCCCAAGCGGCCAAACGGATGAACCTAGGGTTTGCCTATGCCGGTCAATACGCAAGACGGCAACAAGAACACGGCCTGCACGTGAACGCCAGATGGGTTTTCTAAAGCCAGCCAAGCGCTAGCAGGAAAAGCTTGAAAGAAAGCCGTCAACGCTGACGGCCGGCCCGCAGCCTCATTCGCAACAGAAAGCCCAAGTTGTGGGCGCTGCGGGCCAAGGTGTCTTTAAGATTGGCATACTCGCGTCGAACTTTATCCGACAAGCTGTGCCTGGCGCCATCGTCCGCCACATTAATAGACGACTCGAAATCATCGTCCTGCATCAAGCAGGCCGGCGCCAGGCCTATTGCCTCTACCTTGTGGTCGTAGAAACGATCCATGGTGTTATCAACCGGATAAATCCATTCGGCGCAATAATCCAGCAAAGTCTGTGCCGCTTCGGGGGTAAGAAGATAACCCGTGGCGCCTGAAAAACCTTTGGCAAACTTCTTTACGGTAAACGGGCCTATGGTTTCCAGGACCAAGCCAGCCTGGTCGGCAATTTTGCGGCTAGGTTGCAACCATACCAGACCATAACGGCTGGCGAAGGCGGCGGCATTCTCGTAAAAAGACATGAACTCGGGCAGCAATATCGCGTCGTCTTCCAGAACGATAATCGCCTTTCTCGCCTGCACGCATTTTTCCCAAAGCAGATAATGACTGGCAAAGCAGCCCAGCTGCGACAAGCGCAGCGATGCACCCGATCCGCGCAGGCGAGCGCGCTTCTTGTCATTGTATTTCTTGAACAGAGGGTGATCGGGGTTTCGCGCGCCATGGATGGCATCGAAGAAGCAATACGGCAAACCCAGCTGCGTCAGCTGCTTATCCATGAACAAGCGCCTGTCTTGTGCCGTCGCAAGACTGATAACGTAAATATCAAAAGGGGGCACAGTGCGCAACCGAAGTTATGAAGGCGCTAATCTTACCCCAGCTTGCTTATAAATTGCGCGCAGCGCTAGACCGTACTTTCGCCCAATATTTCGCGCACAAACAGTTCTGCGTTCGCCGACAGTGCGCGGTCGTGGCGGGTGACCAGAAAATAGGGCTCGCTGCGCGACTGCAATTGCAGGGGCAATATGCGCGTCATGCCAAAGCGCGTGCAAAATTGCGCCGCATCAATCGACAGCAGCGCCACCATAGTCGGATTTTGCTGCAGCATCGACAGCGTCGTAAAAGCCGATGTGGTCTCGAACAAGTTCAGTGGAAACCGCAGGCCCGCCTGCTGGAACTCGCGCTCCAGCAGTAGCCGCATCGGCATATTGGCCGAATAGACCACCCACCGATAAGCCGCCAAATCCGCCAGGCTTAGCGTTCTGGCGTCCGCCAAAGGATGCTGGCTATTGGCGACGATGGCCAGTTGCTCTTCGCGTATGTTCACCGCCCGATAAAGATCGGGGTGCTCGCTGATGCTGGTGCGGCATATGGCCAGATCCAGCCGGCCGTCGTCCAGCAGGCTTAGCAGCCGGGCGCTGGTGTCCTCCACAATTTGCACCGACAGACTGGGCAAGTGCTCCAACCAGGGCGACAGCCTTTTTGTCAGCATGGGCACCGCACCCATGATCACGCCTATCGACAGCCGCCCCCCGTGGCCCCTAAGCATGCCGACCATCTCTTCGCGCATATGGGTCATATCGCTGGTGATCAAACGCGCATAGCGTATGGCGCAATGGCCCAAGTCGGTGGGCTCCAGGCCGCGATTGTTGCGTATGAACAGTTCGGCGCCCAGGGCCGACTCGATTTCCTGCAAGGCTTTGGTGGCGCCGGGCTGGCTCAAAGCCACGTATTCGGCCGCCTTCAGCAAGGAACCGCAATCGTCCAGCGCCACCAGCAAACGAAAATGTTTCAGGCGCAACCTGGACACCATGGAATTGAGCGAAGGGAGCATGGGTATAAGCACCAGTTATGGCTGTATCAGAACCCCTCATTATGCAGGCTATGCGTTTTTACTTAAAGTCTGGGAATACCTCGCCGCCTCCCCCTCACCCGGCACAAGCCCAGGGCGGGCTATAGCGGCACTTTCAAGGACGAGACAAATGAGCCTTATAAATTACATAACCCAAGTTCAGTTCGAGTTCGGCGCCATCGATCTTCTGCAGCAGGAATGCGATCGCCTGGGCATACGCCACCCACTGATCGTGACCGACCCGGGCGTACGGGCCACCGGTTTGTGCGACAAGGTTCTAGGCAAGCTGGCCGATCGCTCGAAAATAGGAATATTCGACCAGACACCGCCCAACCCCAACGAACAAGCCGTGCGCGCCGCCGCCGATATGTACCGCGACGGCCGGCACGACGGCATCATCGCGATAGGCGGCGGATCGTCCATAGACCTGGCCAAGGGCACGGCCGTCTGCGCAACCCACACCGGCACGCTTAAAAGCTTTGCGTTTATCGAAGGCGGAGCCGGCCGAATCACCTCGGCCACCGCAGCCATCATTGCCATTCCAACCACGGCCGGCACCGGCAGCGAAGTAGGACGCGGCGCCGTCCTGATTCTTGATGACGGACGCAAGGTCGGCATACTTTCGCCCCACCTGGTTCCCAAATCGGCCATCTGCGATCCCGAACTTACACTGACCCTGCCGCCTTTGCTGACGGCCGCAACCGGCATGGACGCCATCGCCCATTGCCTGGAAACCTTCATGTCGCCGGCCTTTAACCCGCCGGCCGACGGCATCGCGCTGGACGGCCTGACGCGAGCCTGGTCGCACATAGAACGCGCCACCCAGAACCCGGACGACCGCGACGCCAGGCTGAACATGATGAGCGCATCCATGCAGGGCGCCATGGCCTTCCAGAAGGGATTGGGCTGCGTCCACAGCCTTAGCCATTCTTTGGGCGGCATCAACCCCAAGCTGCATCACGGCACGCTAAACGCCATCTTCCTGCCGGCAGTCATAGCATTCAACAGCACATCGGATTCGGTGCGCAATGAAAACAAGCTTGCGCGCATCGCCCAGGCCATGGCGCTGCCCGATGCGCAAAACATCGGCGCCGAAATCGCCGCCATGACACGGCGCCTTGGCCTGCCCGACGGACTGGCGCAGCTTGGCGTCACGCCCGAACTGTTCCCACGCATCGTCCAGGGCGCGCTGGCCGACCACAGCCACAAGACCAACCCACGCATTGCATCGGAACACGACTACGTCCAGATGCTGGAACAATCCATGTAGAAAACGCGGTGGGCGCAAACGCCGCAAGCCGGCGCAGCCCACCTTTTTGCCTTTAACTTGAACCCATTTCTCAGGAATTCATATGTCCACGCATACCAACTACATCAACGGCCAATGGGTCGATAGCGACAAAGCCACGCGCAACATCAATCCGGCCGACCTGTCTGATGTCATCGGCGAGTTCGCCCAAGCCACCGAGCAAGACACCAATGCGGCCATCGCCGCCGCACGCAAGGCCTCGGCCGCCTGGAGCCTGTCCACCCCGCAGCAGCGCTTCGACATTCTGGACAAGGCCGGCAGCGTCATCCTGGCCCGCAAAGAAGAGCTGGGCAAGTTGCTGGCGCGCGAAGAAGGCAAGACACTTGCCGAAGGCATAGGCGAAGCCGGCCGTGCCGGTCAGATCTTCAAATTCTTTGCCGGCGAAGCCCTGCGTCAAACGGGCGAATTGGTGCCGTCCGTGCGGCCCGGCCTGACGGTTGAAATCACTCGCGAACCGGTTGGCGTAGTCGGCGTGATCACGCCCTGGAATTTCCCCATTGCCATTCCCGCCTGGAAGATCGCACCCGCCCTGGCCTACGGCAACTGCGTCGTCATCAAGCCCGCCGACCTGGTGCCCGCCTGCACCTGGGAACTGGTAAAAATACTGGCCGATGCCGGCCTGCCCGCCGGCGTCCTTAACCTGGTCATGGGTCGTGGATCGGTGGTCGGCGAAGCCCTGGTCAACTCGCCCGACGTGGACGCCATCAGCTTTACCGGCTCGGTCGGCACCGGCCGCGCCATCGCCCAGAAATGCATGGCGACAGGCAAAAAAGTGCAATTGGAAATGGGCGGTAAAAACCCCATGGTGGTGCTGGACGACGCCGACCTGTCCACCGCAGTGGAAGCCTGCATCAACGGCGCATTCTTTTCCACCGGCCAGCGCTGCACCGCCTCGTCCCGCCTTATTGTCACCGAAGGCATACACGACCGTTTCGTCGACGCCATGGTGGCGCGCATGAAGCAGTTGCGCGTGGGCAACCCACTGGATGCCGAAACCCATATCGGCCCCGTCGTTGACGACAAGCAGCTAAAGCAAGACCTGGACTACATCGATATCGCGCGCTCCGAAGGCGCCACCGTACACGGCGGCGAACAAGTCAAACTAGCCACCGAAGGCTACTTTCTGCAGCCCGCCCTGGCCGTCAACACCCACAACGACATGCGCATCAATCGCGAAGAAGTCTTCGGCCCCTTCGCCAGCGTAATCAAAGTCAAGGATTACGACGAAGCGCTGGCACTGGCCAACGACACCGAATTCGGCCTGGCGGCAGGCATCTGCTCTACCTCGCTTAAATACGTGCAGCACTTCAAGCGGCACGCCCAGGCCGGCATGGTCATGGTCAACGTACCCACGGCGGGGGTCGACTACCACGTGCCCTTTGGCGGTCGCAAAGGCTCCAGCTATGGCCCGCGCGAACAAGGCAGCTACGCCAAAGAGTTCTACACCACGGTAAAAACAGCCTACGTAAACGCGGGCTAATGCCTAGGCGGCGCCGAAGTCCCGCGCAATAATCACTAGGTGCTTAAACTGTAATGCCCCAGCGGAGCAGATTCCGCTGGGGCATTACATCGGTTCAAGACGCAAGCTGCTACAAGC
>DATCYE010000336.1:0-3602 GCA_036570485.1 Pusillimonas sp.
CGTCGCTCAGCGCAACCTCGATGGCGTCGGCCGCTTCGATGACGTGGTAGTTGGTCAATATATAGCCGTCGCCGCGCACAATGACGCCCGAACCCAGGTTGGTGGATTCCTTGCGCCGGCTGAAGCCGGGAATATCGCGGAACAGGCGTTCAAGCTCGGGGTCGGCGGGCAAGGGCACCAGCGGCACATTGACATGCTTGCGGGTATAGACGTTGACCACGGAAGGCGTGGCCTGCGCCACAGCGGCGGCGAACGAAGCCTGCTGCACAGGCGCCGCAGCAGGCGCGGACGATGGCGACGAATGCAGCCATTCGGGGCGCAAGGTTGCCACGATGAATAAAATACCCAGGCATACTGTTACCGTTTGGGCAAATAGCAACCACAATCGACGCATAAGGCAATAAGGGAAAAGACAAGCAATGAATCAGGTATCCACCCAACAACTGGCCGACTGGCTTGATGCCACCTTGCAAGTCCGGCGCTTCAAAGATTACTGCCCCAATGGACTGCAGGTCGAAGGCAAAGCCACGATCTCTCACATTATCACCGGAGTTACGGCGACGCAGGCGTTACTGGAAGCCGCCATCGAGCGCAATGCGGATGCGATTCTGATCCATCACGGCTGGTTTTGGAAGAACGAAGACCCCTGTATGCGCGGACCCAAGCGCGCCCGGATGGCACTGGCCCTGCAACACCAACTGAATATTTTCGGCTATCACCTGCCCCTGGACGCCCACCCCGTACTAGGCAATAACGCACAATTGGCGCGTGTCCTGGGCTTTGAGGTCGACCGCGACGCAGATGGAAACCCTGTCGTTTGCGGACCCGAAGGCCTGGTCTGGCTAGGACGCTGCACGCCCGAGAAAACGCTGGACGAACTCGGTAACAGTATTTGCAATGCCTTACAACGCCAACCTTTAATTGTGGGGAATACACAACAAACAATTCGGCGTATCGCCTGGTGCACGGGCGGAGCGCAAAGCATGATGGACGCCGCCGTGGCGGCCGGCGTCGACGCCTACCTGACCGGCGAGGCTTCCGAGCCGACTTTTCATCTGGCCCAGGAAACCGGCACGGCATTCATAGGCGCCGGTCACCATGCCACCGAACGCTATGGCGTACAGGCCTTGGGCCAGGCCATAGCGAACGAGTTCGGCGTCAAGGTGGACTTTGTGGATATCAATAACCCGATCTGATCGGGCGCTTATTTTTTCAGCAGGTCGCGGATTTCGCGCAGCAAGGCAACGTCTTCAGGCGTGGGCGCGGCCTGCGCCACGACTTCTTCCTGGCGAGCCACGCGCTTGCGTGCGGCATTAACGGCCTTGACCAGGCAGAACACCACGAAGGCCAGCAAGACGAAGTTGATAAGTATGGTCAGGAAATTGCCCCACGACACCACGACCGCGCCGGCCTTGGTCAGGGCGTCGTAGGTTTCGGGGCCGGAAAAATTTTCGGGCGCCCGCAAGACCCAGAACTGATTGGTGAAATCGACCTCGCCGCCAACAACGAAGGCAACCAGAGGCATGATGATGTCTTTGACCAGCGAGTCGATGATCTTGCCGAATGCCGCGCCAATTATGACGCCGACAGCTAGATCAATCATGTTGCCCTTGACGGCGAACTCTTGAAATTCTTGTAGGAAACCCCGTGCTTTGCTCATGTCTTCTTCCTTTCCCGTAACACCCGACAGCGGGCTAACGCTATAATACGCGGTTAATAAGATAGTACACAGTCAAAAACAGTGAATGGTATGCCCTGCTCGGGCATGAATTAAGGATACTAGAATGAGCCAGACTACGACACAGCTCGATGATTCCGCTGCGGTTGATCCCAACCTTCCACCCGATCCATCGCGCCGTTTCTGGGTAGCTTCCGCCTGTGCCGTAGGCGGCGTGGCGGGCGTTGCTACCGCCGTTCCCTTCGTGGGATCTTTCGCGCCGTCCGACAAGGCACGTGCCGCCGGCGCCCCGGTCGAAGTCGACGTATCCAATATTGCCCCCGGTCAAATGATCACCGTCGAATGGCGCGGTAAGCCGGTCTGGATCATGCATCGCACTGAGAGCCAGCTCGAACACCTGAAAGACAACGATCCTGAACTGGCCGACCCCGATTCCGATCGCCCCGGCTTCACACCCCCATATGCTAAAAACGAATACCGTTCGCGCAAGCCTGAACTCTTCGTCTGTGTGGGTATCTGCACGCACTTGGGCTGCTCGCCTTCGCCAGCCTTTACGCCCGGCCCTCAGCCTGGCCTGCCGGCCAACTGGGAAGGCGGCTTCAACTGCCCTTGCCACGGCTCCACATTCGACCTGGCCGGCCGGGTATTCAGCAACAAGCCCGCGCCCGACAACCTCGAAGTGCCGCCCTATACCTACTCGGCCGATGGCACCCATATAACCATCGGTGTCGACGAGGCCAACAAGGCTTAATGCACCGAAGGGGGCGCCTGCCGGCGCCCAGCGAACCAAAATCCGTTATACGCCGTAAGATAAAATAAGGAGCCGTTTCATGGCTGGCGAAAAAACCGTCGAGACGACAGGACTTTTAGGCTGGATAGATAGGCGTTTTCCGCTTACCAGTCTGTTCAAAGACCATATGTCGGAATACTACGCACCCAAGAATTTCAATTTTTGGTATTTCTTTGGGTCGTTGGCCATGCTGGTGCTGGTCATCCAGATCGTGACCGGCATTTTCCTGGTCATGAACTACAAGCCCGACGCCAAGCTGGCGTTCGATTCCGTCGAATACATCATGCGCGAAGTGCCATGGGGCTGGTTGATCCGCTACATGCACTCCACCGGCGCATCCATGTTCTTCGTGGTGGTCTACCTGCACATGCTGCGCGGCCTGTTCTACGGCTCGTACCGCAAACCGCGTGAACTGGTCTGGATCTTCGGTGTGGCCATTTTCCTGTGCCTGATGGGCGAAGCCTTCATGGGCTATCTGCTGCCTTGGGGCCAGATGTCGTACTGGGGCGCCCAGGTCATCGTGAACCTGTTCTCGGCCATTCCGTTTGTCGGCCCCGAACTGTCCATCTGGATTCGCGGCGACTATGTTGTCTCCGACGCTACCCTGAACCGCTTCTTCGCCTTCCACGTGATTGCCATTCCGCTGGTTCTTATCGGCCTGGTGGTCGCACACATCATTGCATTGCATGAAGTGGGCTCCAACAACCCCGACGGCGTCGAAATCAAGCAAGGCCCCAAAGACAGCAACGGCCATCCGCTGGACGGCATTCCGTTCCACCCCTACTACTCGGTGCACGACATCATGGGCGTGGCCGGCTTCCTTATTGTCTTTGCCGCCATTATTTTCTTCGGCCCGGAAATGGGTGGGTACTTCCTTGAGTACAACAACTTCCTGCCCGCCGATCCGCTGAAGACGCCTCCGCACATTGCGCCGGTCTGGTACTTCACACCCTTCTATTCCATGCTGCGCACCACCACGGCCGACTTCACCTGGGTACTGGTTGCCGGCTCGGTTTTCGCCGCCATCGCCCTGTTCCTGAAGGGCAACCTGAAGGGCTTCATGCGCATTGCCGTACCAGTCGTTCTGCTGCTGGTCGCCGTGCTGCTGCGCACCATCGACGCCAAGTTCTGGGG
>DATCYE010000337.1:0-6984 GCA_036570485.1 Pusillimonas sp.
CACCTGGCTGCCCAGAAACATGGCTCCGTAAGCATGCGCGCCGCCCCGCAGCGTGGCGCGCGTTTTTAGTATTAGTATTGCAGCGCGTCGATCAGGGCCTGCACCGCGCGCAAGCGCGGCGTCTTGCGCAAGGCATAGCCCCATAGTTCGCGCGGCGAAGCCCATGGTTCGGCCAATGGCCGGCGTGCGAATTTGCGTGTACCTGCATAGGCCTTTGCCGCGCTGCGCGGCATGATCGCAATACCCAAGCCTGCTTCTATCATGCGGCATGCCGCATCGAAACTGCTGACCTGTACCGCGAAATCGACCCGGCTGCCCATGGCTTGGGCCTGCCGGCGCAACTGCAAGTCCAGCGACCCTCCCGGGTGCACTCCTATCAGCCGATACGACAGGGCCTGGCTGAACGCTATGCTGCGTTCGTCGGCCAGCGCATGCGTGACCGGCAGTACGACCAGCAGCGGATCGGAAACAATGCACCAGGACTCGATGGCCGGCGGCGCATCCAGCTTGACACCCACACCCACATCGGCCTCGTCGTCCAGGCATGAGCGCACGACGTCCTGGCTGTCTTGTTCGGTCAACGCAACATTGACCTGCGGAAACATATCGGTATAAAGATGCAGGCGCTCAGGCAGAAAGCCGATAATCGACGATAAGTTGGCCGCCAGTCTGACGGTGCCGCTGACCACGCCTTCGACCTCTTTGACGTCCTGCTTAAGTTGCCTAAGCTCGCTTTCTATCTTCGTACCGCGCTCCAGCACGATCTGGCCGGCACCCGTAAGCTGTATGCCGCGATGCGAGCGCACGAACAAGGCCACGCCCAAGGCATGCTCCAACTCAGACAAACGCCGGCTTAAGGCGGACGCGGCTATATGCTCTTTGGCGGCGCCTCGCGCAATCGAGCCTTCGGTGGCCACCGCCAAAAACAGACGCAAGCTATAAGCATCAATAGAGCGTGTCATGACCTTGCCACCATTTTGTATTCCTGTTTACGTCGTCGCAAAACGAGATGACCACCATCCCGAAACAATAATGGCCGTATCCGGGTGTGCCTTCTAGAATCGTTCCAAGCCCCCTGTCGTACCGTGATTTTCACGACCCAAAGCCGATGCTGGAACGAGCGTAACGGTTTTAACACAAAGGTTGGCTACAAAGGAGACATCTAATGCCACATAAACATTTATTCGCCCGACTATTCCTGACGGCTTGTACAGCAACTTATGCTTTGGCCGGCCACGCCGCAAGCAGCTATCCGGATCGCCCGATACGGCTGATTGTTACCAGCTCGCCGGGCTCAGGGCTGGATGCCATGGCGCGCACCATTTCGGGCGACATGGGCACGGCCCTGAAGCAGTCGATCGTAGTTGAAAACAAGGCTGGCGCCGCCGGCATCGTTGGAACTCGCGAAATCGTTGCCGCCACGCCCGACGGCTACACGGTAGGTCTGGTATCGTCCAACCACGCGGTCAACCCCAGCCTGAACAAATCGCTGCCTTACGATTCGGTCAAGGATATAACGCCCATCACCGTGCTGGGAACGGTGCCTCTGGTATTGGCCGTACCCGCGAAGTCGCCGTACAAAACGGTGCAGGAACTGGTAGCCGCCGCTAAAAAAGAACCCAATACGCTGAATTACGGTACATCCGGCAACGGCAGCGCGCTGCATCTGGCCGCATTGCTGCTGGAATCGAAAGCCGACATCGACATGATGCATGTGCCCTACAAAGGCGGCAGCGCATTGGTTACCGACCTGATTTCAGGGCAAATCGACGCAGCCTTCCTGGCCATACCCACCGCCTATGCGCAGGTCAAGGCCGGTTCGATCAAGGCGCTGGGCGTGTCCTCGACCAAGCGGCTCGATTTGCTGCCCGAAACCCCGACCCTGATCGAGGCCGGCATAGCAGGTTATGAGTATGTTCCCTGGATTGGATTGATCGGCCCGGCCGGACTGGATAAAAATGTTACAGACCTGCTGTACAAAACAGCTCTGGACGTTCTTGCCCTACCCAAAATCAAGGAATCATTCAAAGCACAGGGCCTGACTCCAGAAGGCTCCACCTCGGATGTCTTCCAGAAAATCATCAAGAACGATATCGACTTGAATGCCAAACTGATCAAACAGGCCGGCATCGAACCCTCGTAAGACTGCTTAAGAGCGGATATCCGCCCTAAGCCTACGCAATAGATAGTCAGGCGGCCGCAACACGGCCGCCTGTCAGTTTTAACTCGCGCTGACATAAAGCGGCCAGTTGCGGATCGTGCGTCACCAGCACTAGGGTTGTATTCAGCTCGCGATGCAAATCAAACATCAGTTCGATGATCCTGGCCCCGTTCTGGGTATCCAGGCTGCCCGTGGGTTCATCGGCAAACAACACACTGGGCTTGACCACAAAAGCCCGCGCCAGCGATACACGCTGCTGCTCTCCGCCCGATAAGGTGCGGGGATAGTGATGCAGGCGATCCTTTAGTCCGACGCGCTCCAACATGCTACGGGCTTCGTCCATTGCGGGCTTGCCGGCCAGTTCCAGCGGCAGCATAGTGTTTTCCAGTGCCGTAAGGTTCGGCAGCAACTGAAACGACTGGAATACGAAGCCCACATATTTGGCACGCAAAGCGGCGCGCGCTTCTTCGTCCAGCGAAAACAGATCGTGCCTCAGCAAACTGACCTGGCCTGAACTGGGCGTGTCCAGCCCGGCCAGCAACCCAAGCAAGGTGGATTTGCCCGAACCGGAGCTGCCGGTAATAGCAAGCGCCAGCCCTTCTTCCACCGTAAAACTTACATTGTCTAAAATGTCCAGCGTGCCCGACGAATCGACAACCCTCTGGCACAGATTTTTAACTTCGATCGAATGGATATTCTTCATGTGGATACGCTGGCGTTCTCTTGTGTTTGCGTTATGTTGCGTTCAGTTTGCGGGAGCGGTGGCCCAGACCAGCCAGCCCGACAAGGCCGCCGCCGCGACCATACTGGTTGTAGGCGATAGCCTGTCGGCCGAATACGGCTTGCAGCGCGGCTCGGGCTGGGTTGCTCTGCTGGAGCAGCGCTTGCAAACCGAGAATAAAGCTTACCAGATGCAGAACAGCAGCATTAGCGGCGACACCAGCAGCGGCGGCGTGGCCCGTCTGCCCGAGGCGCTACGACGCTACCAGCCAGCTATTGTCATCCTTGAACTGGGCAGCAACGACGCGCTACGCGGGCTCTCTCTGGATATGACCCAAAGCAACCTATCGACCATGGTCGGTATGGCGCAACAGGCGCAGGCTCGGGTGCTGTTGGTCGGCATGCAGATACCGCCCAACTATGGCCGTAAATACGCCGAACAGTTCAAACAATTGTTTTCGCAGGTGACCCAGCAGCACGGTACAGGGCTAGTGCCTTTCCTGCTTGATGGCATTGCGACCGATAGGAATATGTTCCAGTCGGACGGCATACACCCCAATGAACAGGCCCAGCCCGTTCTCGTCCAGAACGTCTGGCAGCAGCTCGAGCCCCTGCTGGAGCCCTGAGCCGCCGGCGTATCCGGACGCTAGTTTCCGGCTTCGCTTTCGCCCGACAAGGCTTGTTCAGCCTCGGGCAGCACCTGTACTTTGGCCTGGACACGCATGGCTTTCAATACAGCCTGCTCCTGGGCGCGACCCCAGGCCTGATCCAGCTCTGCAGACAGCGAAGCCAGCATGGGATTGCCGGTCTTGCCCGCCTCGGTGCCTTCAACACGCACCAACACATAGCCCTGCGGTCCCTTGACGCCCACGTAGGAAGGCAGGTTCTTGGTGGGTGCAGCAAAGGCCGCGTCGGCTACCGGTTTGGCCAGGCCCTGGGCATTGATGCGACTGATAGTCATCGGGGAGCCAAAGCTTTCCGGCGCTTCCGAGGAGCCGGCCTTCTGGAATTGAGCCAGCGCATCGTGGCCGGCCTTCTCGGCGGCCGCCTGAGCCCGTTCGACCTTGAGCACTTCGCGTATGTGGCCCGCCACTTGCGCAAGCTCGGGAACATGAGCCGGCGTAACGGTATCGACCCGTACTGCGACCATGGTATCGGGAGAAATTTCTATAACCCCCGAATTCTGCTTCTCGTTCAGTGCCTGCGGCGTGAACAAGGCGCGGCGCACACGCACATCGTCGAGCAATGATGCGTCTTCGCTGGCGGAAGCGGCATTGGCCTTGACTTCGTCGGAAGGCAAGAGACGGTCGCGCGCTATGCCGGCAGCCGTCCGTACTTTAATGCCCAAGGCATCGGCGGCCGGTTGCAGGCTGGATGGGTTGTCGTACACCAGGCTGGTCAGGCGGGTAGCCATGTCGGCATAACGGTCGGCGCCCAGTTGACGGCGCACTTCGGCTTCGATCTTTTCTTTGGCTTCGTCGAAGCTTTCGCCCTTTTCAGGCTGGATCTCGTTGGCCTGGAAGATGTGGTAGCCGCCGGGGCCGTCCACGACGTCGGATACACCGCCTTTTTGCAGAGCAAAAACGACTGTTTCAAGATTCGCGGGCCAGGAGCCTTTGGTGATCCAGCCCAGCTTGCCGCCATCCTTGGCGGTGCCGGCATCCTGCGATTCGGTCTTGGCGATCTCAGCGAAAGCGGATTTGTCGGCCTGGACCTTCTTGAGGATTTCCTCGGCCTTGGCATGAGCCTGCTTACGCTCTTGATCAGAGGCGCCTGCGGCGACATTTACCTGAATATGACTGAGATTGACGCGGGCGGGCTGTACGAAGCGTGCCTTGTTTTGCTCGTAGTATTTATGCAGATCGTCGTTGCTGACCGCCGGCAGGTTCTGCATGGCCGCTGCTTCGTTGAGCAACAAATACTGGGCGCTGACCTGTTCGGGCAATTCCAGCGTTTGCTTGTTCTTGTCGTACCAGGCCTGGATGTCGGCGTCGCTTATGACCAGGTCTTTTTCGTAATCGCTTGCGGGGAAAGCCTGTACGCGCACGGTGCGCTGTTCGGTAAGCGCCAGCTCAAGCTGATTGATCACCAGGGGTGGAACGCTGGCGGTCAAGGCAACCGGGCCCAGTACCCTATCGAGCGCCAGCTCGGCGCGCTGGCTTTGCTCGAAGTCGCGTGTCGTCAGGCCGGCCGATGCCAGCACCTGGTTATAGCGCTCTGACGAAAATTGCCCGTTAACCTGCAATTGCGGCATCGAGGCAATGGTCTGGCGCAGTGCGGTGTCGGATACGCTGAAACGCTCTTTGGTGGCCGTGGAAACCAGCACCTGGCGGTCGATCAGAGAATCGAGCAGGGCTTGGCGCGCTGCACGATTGTCCAGCACTGCAGGATCGAAGCCGCCCTGACTGTTCTGCTGCAGCTGCTGCAATTGATTGCGGCGCGCCTGGTCGAAATGCTGCTGCGTAATGGACTGATCACCGACCTTCACCAGATCGTGATCGCCTGAAACATAATTGGTATAGCCGCTGACGCCGATCAGGACGAAAGACGGCAGAATCAGCACCAGCAGCACTAGCTGCATCAAGCGTTGATGCGTACGAATAAAATCGAACATTAATCACCCACTGACCCGCAACCCTGTTTGGCCTGCGCGACGGTTACATCAAAAAAGGCGATAGAAATCGCCAAGATTACGAAATACCCGAGTAGAGCACGAAAATTTGATGCAGTTTACCACCACACCCGCATCTATTTGGAAGCCGGCGCGCGTACCGGCGATAAAATGCCGGCATTGCCCGTCCTGAATATCATCGGAAGCCCCAAAATGCCCAATACCGCTCATGCATGGCCGTATCCTGAATTCATCGCCCATCGAGGCGCCGGCCGCTACGCACCCGAAAATACACTGGCCGCCATGCGGCTTGGCGCACAACATGGTTTCCGCATGATGGAGTACGACGTCAAGCTTAGCCGCGACGGCGTGCCCATCTTGCTGCACGACGACACGGTCCAGCGCACATCCGGCGGCGTGGGCAACGCAGCCGATAAAACCCTGGCCGAGTTGGCTGAAATCGATTTCGGCGCCTGGCATTCGCGCGACTATGCGGGCGAGCCCATTCCCACGCTGTATTCCATTGCGGCCTACACCCGGGCCAACGACATACACAGCAATATCGAAATCAAGCCGCATACCGGATTGGAAGCCGAAACAGGTAAACAGGTAGCCAGGCTGGCTCGCAGGCTTTGGGCTGGTGCCGCCCTGCCGCCCTTGCTTTCGTCTTTTTCGGAAGTCGCCCTGGAGGCGGCAATGAAGGAAGCGCCTGAGCTTCCCAGGGCGCTGTTGATTGCAAAAGAGGTACCGGCCGACTGGCCCGACCGGGTGAAACGCTTGCAATGCGTGGGCATGAACCTGAACCACAAATACACAACGCTAGCCATCGTTCAGGCGGTGCGCCAGGCCGGCTACACGCTGGCCATCTGGACTGTCAACGACAGCGAACGTGCACGCGAATTGCTCGATTGGGGTTGCAATGCCATCGTCACGGATGAAATCAAGGCCATTTCGCCGGCCTGGCTAGGGGCCGCCAGCGCTAAAAGGCTCTAGCCGGAGCCCAGCTATACAATGACGCGTCCGCCGCCGTACTTGCCAAGCTTGTGCACGGCGGCGCCCGCCCATAAGGAGCCTTCTTGTTCAGCTATCGACACGCCTTTCACGCCGGCAACCACGCCGATGTTCTGAAGCACGCCATATTCGTCCATATCCTGGATTACTACAACCGCAAGGACAATCCTTACTGGGTCATCGATACGCATGCCGGTGCAGGTCTTTATGACTTGCGCAGCGACTGGGCTCTTAAAAACGGTGAATTCATCGATGGACTGGATCGCCTGCTGGGCGCCGGAGCCATGCCGCCGATGATAGAGCGCTATCTGGAAGAAGTGCAGCACTTCAACCCTGATGGCGTGGCCAACTTTTATCCCGGCTCACCTTGGCTGGCCTTACGCGCCCTGCGCGACCAGGATCGTTTGCGCCTGTTCGAGATGCATCCGTCCGAAGCCAATATACTTAGGCAAAACCTGGAAACACAAGGCCGGGCCGCCAC
>DATCYE010000338.1:0-4857 GCA_036570485.1 Pusillimonas sp.
CGGGCTTTTCCGCTTGCCCAAGTAAATAAGCAGGCCGTTCAGGCCGCCCTGCGCGCACCGCCGGTCATCAGTGCAGCCACGCCGGGCGCGCAGGCAAATACTGCAAACAAGGCAAGCGCTGCTTGCTGCGCGCCATGCACACCGCCCGGCTGGGTGAATCCGGCCGCATTCGTCACCATGCCGGCCAGCGCCGCCCCCATGGCCATGGCATAAAGCTGCAAGGTGGTAATGGCAGCCGAAGCAATGTTTTCTTGCCCCTTGGGCGCAGACTTGAACACCCGCGTCAATATATTGGGCCAGCACAAACCCACTCCCACGCCCACACCCAGCAAAGGCAGCATCAACCAATTGGCACTGCCTTGCTGCGACAAGCCGGCCATGGGCATCAATAGGGCCAACAAGGCCAACGATGCGGCCGACACAATAGGTCCGATCACGATCAGTCGATTAGCCGTACCAGTGGAACGGCTGGAGCTGATAAATGAGCCCAATGTCCAGCCCGCCGACATCAGCGCCGTCCAGTAGCCGGCGACCAAGGGGCTTTTGCCGTGTATCAGTTGCAGAAAATAAGGGATGTAGATTTCGGTCGTCACACCGATGCTCAACAGACAAATGCACGCATACAGACTGCCCAATGCCGTGCGCGCCGAATACGAACCCGTCGGAAACAAGCGAATGCGGGCGCGGTTGTCCAGTCTTGCAATCAGTACGGTCATCAGCACGCCCGCCGCGATTCCTGCCGCATTCCAGGCAGGCCGATGGCTAAGGCTGGCAACCGACACGATAAGAACCGACACGGCCAGCAATGCTATTCGGCCCAGCGGCGCCTCGACCCGTTTGTTGCCCGCCCCTGCACGCTGCATCAACTGAGTCTGTACCAGCAGCGCAAGCACGGCGGCAATCGGTACCACCGCCCAAAATGCCAGCCGCCAGTGACCTGTTTGCGCGAAGATGCCGCCTATGGCCGGCCCAGCCAGCGTGGCCACCCCCCACATGCTGGAAACCAGCACCATGGCACGGGACCACAGACGCTCGTCGAAAACCATGCGAACGGCCGAATAGCTCAGCCCCAGCAACAAGCCGCCGCCCAAGCCCTGCACCGTCCGCGCGGCCAACAGCCAGGGCATGGCCGGCGCCAGCGCGCAAGCCGTCGTGCCGCCCACGAATATGACAATGGCCATCAGAAAGGCGCGCCGCAGCCCGAACTGCTCCATGCTCTTGGGCGAAAGCGCCGAACCCAGGATGGACGCCACGACAAAGAGCGTGGTGTTCCAGGCGTAGTATTCCAAGCCCCCGATATCCGCGACAATGGACGGCAGGATAGTGGTGACGATGTACACATTGACGGCGTGCACCGCTACGCCGCCCGCCAGGGCCAACGACCGCAAGCCGTTGCGGCCCCATAAAAGCTCGGACCATGACCCTGTGTGATTCGTCTGCATTTTTATACTGGTTAAAGCCCTGTTGCGCGAGCCGCCTGCTGAATTATTCGGGCATCTTTCTAAACCCAACCGAAAAGCGATTCCATCCGTTGATGGCCACTATCAGGAGAGTAAGATCAGCTAATTCCTGATCGCTGAAATGCGGCCGCACGGCATCCCAGACATCGTCTGGAACATGCGTTTGGGCCACTAGTGTAAGCGACTCCGTCCATGCCAGCGCGGCCCGTTCACGCTCTGTAAAAAATGACGCTTCACGCCATGCGACCAGCGTATCCAGGCGCCTGTCGGTTTCGCCGCCTTTACGCGCATCCGTCGCATGCATATCGGCGCAGAACGCGCAGCCATTGATCTGCGAAGCACGCAGACGCACCAATTCAGCCAATGGTTTTTCAATCCCCGACTTATCCACCAGTTTTTCCAGGCCAAGCATCGCCTGCAGAGCTCCGGGGCTGGCCTTGTAAAAATCCATGCGTGGTTTCATGTTCTGCTCCTGTTTGGAAGTTGATTGAGGTTGCCATCCGTATGCCAACCCCTTGCCGAGTCCAGCCTGACGCTGTGACTCAGTAATGCGGCGGCTTTTCGACCGCGTAGGGATCGGCGCCATCGCCTTCGCTGGCAGCCTCGCCCAAGCGCTTTACCAATGCCATGCAAAGCGCACGCAATTCGTCGATTTGCTTTTGCTGTTCGTACACGCGCTGGTTAAGCTCCAGCACCAAATCTTCCTGCGCCGTCAGTTTCAGCTCGATATCTACTAAACGCTTGTCCATGCTTCCGCCATGCTCTCTGCTGAAAAACGCTATTTTAATAGGGCATACGATGAACGCCAGGCATAGCGCTAATTACCGAGTCGCCAGACCAGCACGCATACCCCTGGAGCAAGCCCGGCCTATATTTGATTCTAGCGGTGACGGCGCTATAGTGATTTTTCCCTAAGCTGGCAAGACCGGGTCCGCCGAATTCTGGAAAATGCCGATCACCCCGACTTGATCACTTATTCCTAAGCCCGACAGATAATGGCCCAGGGCGCCGGCTGCCCCCTCGCAAGATGAAGAGTAAAATCGGTATTGCAGCCAAGCTGGGAAATAATGGTTTAGGAAACCCATGACATTTGTAGTTACCGAGGCCTGCATTCAGTGCAAGTACACGGATTGCGTCAGCGTTTGTCCGATGGATTGCTTTATGGAAGGCCCCAATTTTCTGGTCATTCATCCCGATGAGTGCATAGATTGCTCTATCTGTGTTGCCGAATGTCCTGTCGACGCCATCGTCAGCGACCATGAAATCGCCGACGATCAGCGCCATTTCATCGAGATCAATCGCAGGCTTGCGCACGATCCGCAATGGAAGCGTATTACCCGGGCTAAACAGCCCTTGCCCGACCACGAACAATGGGCAAAAGCCAAAGAAAAACTATTTCTCCTAAAAGAGAAATAGTTTTGTTTCATCAAGGCGATTAAAACATTTAACTTCTCCTTGCAAATGATATTGATTATCATTTATATAAATAGCATTGTATGGAGAAGTTCATGTTGCTGCTCGCCCAAAAAACCAGCCAGGTTGCTCTGCATATGTCGGTGGCGTTTGCGGTCACCTATGCCTGCACGGGTTCGCTTGCCACAGGCGGGCTGGCCGCTATAGTAGAGCCGGTTTGCAACGTGGTGCTCTTGCCTTTGCATGACAAACTTTGGAGCAGGGCGAACAAAGGCCGCAGCGCTACAGCCGGCCCTGCCTTGACCCACCACGCTGCCTGAAAACCAACGGCCAAGCCTGCGCTAAAGGGTGGCAAGCCGCTTTATCAGAAACTCAAGAAACACCCGTGTCTTGGTCGGCATCAGGCGTGAAGGAAACAATGCCACCAGGGGAATCGGGCCGAACTCCCAGTCGGGCAGCACGCGTTGCAGCAATTGACCGTCGGGATTTTGCGATAAAGAGTTGATCGCCAATGGCACGATGCCCATGCCCAGCTCCGCCATACGCATGATCATGACAACATTGTTCATCGCCATACGCCCTTTTACAGTCACCTTCTCGACTTTTGAGCCCGCCCAAAGCTCCCAAACGGCGCCGTCCTTGCTGGCCGATGTGCGCAAGCACTCATGCCTTGCCAGCTCCGCAGGCGCAGCCGGTTCGCCTTTGCGAACCAGGTAGCTGGGTGCCGCATACAAGCCCAACTTCACGTTTCCCATCTGGCGCGACACCACTGCGGAATCGGGCTGATGGCCGATGCGAATGACGATATCGAAAGGCTCTGCCAACAAATCGATATGCTTGATGCCCAAGTCGTACTCGCATTCGATTTCCGGATACTGTTCGGCGAAATCGCGCATGATGAATGGCATGGAAAGTAAAGCAAAACTGACCGGCATAGATACCCGTAAACGGCCTTTGGGCCGTTGCGCCATTTCATCCAGCTCTTCGTGAGCTATGCGCGCTTCCGCAATGACATGCTGGCAACGCTCGAAATACACGGCTCCCGCCTCGGTCAGTTCTACTTTGCGCGTGCTGCGGTTAAGCAAGCGCACGCCTATACGGCTTTCCAGCATGCTAATACGGCGCGACAAGGTTGAAGCGGGCATCTCCAGCGCATCCGCAGCGCGGGTAAAGCTCCTGCTCTTGGCAACCTCAACGAAAAGGGCAATGTCATCAAGCGAGGGGCTCATAATTTATTCCAAAAACATTAATAGATATTAACTATTTTCCAATGAAACCGAACTTATTATTAATGTTTTTGGAAATATGTTTACAGAAAATAGGGGTTTATCCTAGTGTCCGTTCGGCACATACTTCATCCATCGAAACAAACCTTGCATCGCAAGGAAGACGCCGAAAGCGGCGTGATTCGGTTCTCTTAATTAAATTTAGATGGAGCATTACCATGAAGACCCTAGCTAGCGCACTTATGATTTCCCTTTCCGTTCTGGCCGGCGTAGCTCAAGCCGCAGACGCACCCACGAAGACCCGCGCCCAGGTCGTTGCTGAATTGCAAGCAGCCCAATCCCAGGGCTTGATCAGCAGCGGTGAACTGGATTACCCCTTGGCCGCCGCCCCCACCAGCAACGTCAGCCGCGCCGACGTACAAGCCGAACTAGCTGCCGCCCAAGCCGCAGGTACCATCAGCCAGGGCGAGCTTGACTACCCACCTGTTGCCGCTGCTGAAAGCACCAAGACTCGCGCTCAAGTGCAGGCTGAGCTGCACAACTATATAGCCTCGGGCCATGTAGAACACGCCGGTGCTTGAATCTGTAAGCACCGCTCACGTAAAAATGGCCGCGCTTGAACTGACCCCCAGAAGTTGGACAGTTAAAAACTAGGTGGCCAAGGCCTGAGTTCGGTACTGTACCGGGCTCAGGCCTTTTAGCTTGAGCTTGATGCGGTGGTGATTGTAGTAGTGGATGTACTGTCGGATGCCAGTTTG
>DATCYE010000339.1:0-5082 GCA_036570485.1 Pusillimonas sp.
CCGGCCGCAACTTCGCCGCCGGCATGTCGGGTGGCGTGGCCTATGTGTGGGATCCGGAAGACACCTTCCGCCGACGCTGCAACATGGCCATGGTCGAGCTCGAGCGCATCGCCACGCACACCGAACAAAGCGAACTGGGCCAGATCGAATCGTGGCACAGTGCGGTGCGCGGCGCCGAACGCGAAACCGACGAAACCATTTTGCGCCGCCTGATCGAGAACCACTACCGCTACACCGGCAGCTTCCGTTCGCGCGACGTGCTGGACGACTGGGAACGCTCACGCAAGGCCTTCGTAAAGGTCATGCCGGTTGAATACCGCCGTGCCCTTGGCGAACTCTGGCGCGCCACCCATCAACAACAAATTGCTGCCTGAGGAATAGAAATGGGCAAAGTCACCGGCTTTCTTGAATTTGAACGCGTCAAAGAAACCTACGAAGCACCACTGTTGCGTCTTAAGCACTGGAATGAATTCGTCCACACCCTGACCGACGACGAGGCCAAGCAACAAGGCGCGCGTTGCATGGATTGCGGCATTCCCTTTTGCACCAGCGGCTGCCCGGTCAACAACATCATTCCCGACTGGAACGACCTGGTGTACAAGCAGGACTGGCGCCGGGCGCTGGATGTGCTGCACTCCACGAATAATTTCCCGGAGTTCACCGGCCGCGTCTGCCCCGCCCCCTGCGAGGCCGCCTGTACGCTTAACATCAATAACGACGCCGTCGGCATCAAGTCGATAGAACACGCCATTATCGACAAGGGTTGGGCCCAAGGCTGTGTTACACCGCAACCGCCCGCCAGGAGGACCGGCAAGAAAGTAGCCGTCGTGGGCTCGGGGCCCGCCGGCTTGGCCTGCGCCCAACAACTGGCGCGCGCCGGCCACTCGGTAACCGTATTCGAAAAGAACAACCGCATCGGCGGCCTGCTGCGTTATGGCATTCCCGACTTCAAGCTGGAAAAGACCCATATCGACCGCCGTCTTGCGCAAATGGAGGCAGAAGGCGTCGAGTTCTGTCCATCCACCTATGTGGGCGCGGCAGAACACGCCGAAGACGGGCTGACCGTACACACCCCCGAAGCGCTGCAAGCGGAGTTCGACGCGGTCGTGTTGACCGGCGGCTCGGAAACCCCGCGCGACCTGCCCGTTCCGGGACGCGAGTTGCGCGGCGTGCATTTCGCCATGGATTTCCTGCGCCAGCAAAACAAGGCCACCAACGGCGACCGGCTTAGCAAGCAGATCTCCGCCAAGGGCAAGCACGTTATTGTTATCGGCGGCGGCGATACCGGCTCGGATTGCGTGGGTACCAGCAACCGCCAGGGCGCAGCCTCGGTAACTCAGTTCGAACTGATGCCCAAGGCGCCGGATGTCGAGAACAAGGCGCTGACCTGGCCCTACTGGCCGCTTAAATTGCGTTCATCTTCTTCGCACGAAGAAGGCTGCGAGCGCGACTGGTCCGTCGGTACAAAATCGTTTGAAGGCAAGAACGGCAAGATCGAAAAACTGGTCGCCGCGCGCCTGGAATGGTTCAAGGACAAAGCCACCGGACAGATGAAAATGCGCGAGGTGGAAGGTTCGCAGTTCGAACTGCCCGCCGACCTAGTCTTGCTGGCCATGGGCTTTACGGCGCCGGTCAAAAACGTGCTTGATGCCTTCGGCGTGGACTTGGACGCACGCGGCAATGCGCGGGCCAACACCGACGACTACACCACCAGCGTAGCCAAGGTCTTTGCCGCCGGCGACATGCGGCGTGGACAATCGCTGGTCGTCTGGGCCATACGCGAAGGCCGGCAATGCGCCCGCTCGGTCGACGAGTTTCTAATGGGAAGCACGACACTGCCGCGTTAGGCCAATAGGCCCAATTCAGCGGACGGTAAGGCGTCCGCTGAATCGGCGCTTGTGGCGGCGCCCATATCACGCGAAAATGGGTGCCCGCAAGCAGGGAACCTCTGAACAAGTCGAGCGGTAAGCAGGCGCTGCGGATCGAGATTATTTGCAACGCAGCAGACCGCTCGAGTCCGCTGATGCATGCGACGCGGTGACTTGTTCAGATGTTCCCAATATACGCATGATGAACACGCCGCCGCCTCATTCCCCGCCCTCCTTGACCATGCTGTTCCTGGCGTTCTCGCGCCTGGGTGTCACCAGCTTCGGAGGCGGTCTTAGCGGCTGGATCATGCGCGAGTTGGTGCATAGGCGCAAATGGATATCTGAACAGGAATTCGTCAACGGCCTGGCGCTATCGCAGGCTTTTCCGGGCATCAATGTCGTCAACCTGGCCATCTGGATAGGCTATCGCCTGCAGGGCGGCAAAGGCGCGCTGGTTGCAGCCCTGGGCATGGTGGTGCCGGCCATGGTCGTCGCCATTCTTATGGCCATGGCGTTTTCCCAAGTTGCACATTCGAAGAGTGCTCACCTGGCGCTGGCCGGCATCGCTGCAGCCGCCATCGGGCTTTCCTTGGAAATGGGCTTGCGCACCGCCAGGCACGCCATGGACGGCCTGGCTCCCATTCTGATCATGGCCGGCACCTTTGCCGCCATATTCATATTCAGACTGAACCTGATCGGCGTGATCGCCATTGCAGCACCCTGCTCTATCGCCGTAGCCTGGCTGCGAGTCAGGCGCAGGCACCGGACACCATGATAGAAATACTGATTCAATTCATACGCGTCTTCGCTCCGCTCTCGTTCCTGACCATAGGCGGCGGGCAAAGCATCATTCCGGCCATACACCAGCAGTCGGTGGTGGTGCATCAATGGATCACCAACACCGAATTCCTGGACATGTTCGCCTTGTCCCGCCTGGCGCCCGGGCCTAAAACCTTGCTGGTCACGCTAGTGGGATGGCAGGCGGCCGGCTTGGCCGGCGCGCTGGTCGCCTCGTTCGCGATTTTCGTGCCCTCGGCCGTGCTGGTGTATTACCTGGCCAAGCTATGGGCACGCTATGAAGGTCGCCCCATGATCCTGGCCATCGAACGCGGCCTGGTTCCGGTTGCCGCCGGCATGATCCTGGCCGCCACCGGCACTATCTTGCGAGCGGCGGAGGGCGGCATATGGGCCTGGGGCGTAGCGGCCGCCTCGACCGCCGCCCTGCTTTACACCCGCGTCAGCCCTTTTCTTCTGCTGGGCTTGGGCGGACTGCTGTTTGTACTGGTGCAGCCCGCCTGACCCAGGCTAATGCAAGGTAAAAGCGGGAACGTAGCTGAACAGCCCAAGCACCATCAAGGTGGCCAGATAGAACGGCACAAGCTCCCGCGTGGCATTGATGATGGACACCCGCGCTATGGTGCTTGAGATGAACAGCGTTGTTCCCACCGGCGGCGTGAACAGGCCTATGCTCAGGTTCAGCACCATCATGATGCCCAGTTGCAGGGTATCCAGGCCGATACTGCCGGCCAATGGCACAAACATGGGTCCCAGCAGCAAGATGGCGGCGGGCAGGTCGATGAACATGCCCACAATCAGCATGATGACGTTCATGGCAAGAATGATCAACCAGGGATCTTGCAAAGTCTCCATGCACCATGCGGCGAAGGCTTGGGGAATTTGCGCATAGGTCACCAGCCATCCCACCACCGATGAACCCATGATCACCAGCATGACAACTCCGGTCGAACACCCCGCACTGATGACGGCATCGACGAAGCGGCGCAGAGTCATGTCGCGATAAACAAATACCCCCATGACCAGGGCATAAAACGTAGCCAGCACCGACACCTCGGTGGGCGTGGCTATGCCGAATCGCAACAACACCAGAATCAGAACCGGCAGCAACAGCGCGGGCGCTGCCCGAACCAGCAGGCGATGAAAGCTTGCCCAATCGAAAGGTATCTTGCTATGGGGAAAGCCGCGCATGCGTGCCGACACATTGCACACAATGACAAA
Source organism: Pusillimonas sp. (assembly GCA_036570485.1). Classification (GTDB taxonomy): domain Bacteria; phylum Pseudomonadota; class Gammaproteobacteria; order Burkholderiales; family Burkholderiaceae_B. The sequence goes on from DATCYE010000339.1 coordinate 3,885, forward strand.
AGCAGCAGTAATGATCAGGCCCGGCAGCACGCCGGCAAAGAAGAGCGCACTGATCGACACCCCCGATACCAAGGAATATAGGATCAGCGGAATAGACGGCGGAATCAGCACGGCGATCATCGACGATGCGGCGTTATTTGCCGCCGTAAAGCCAGCCGGATAACCCTCTTTCTTTTGCCACGGAATAAGCATGGAGCCCAGCGCTGTTGCGTCAGCCACAGCAGAACCCGACACCCCGCCGAACACGGCGGAACCAACCACCGTTACAGAGCCCAGTCCACCCCGATAGCGCTGCACCAGGATAGTGGCAAACTGGATCAGGTTGCGGCCCAGCTCGCCGCTCATCATCAGGCTGCCGGCCAGAATAAAGAACGGCAAGGCCAACATGGGAAAAGACTGCGTCGGCGCAAACATCTGCTGGGCGACGACCATAAGCGGCGGGAAATCGGCCGAAGCAACGGCCGCCCCCGACGCGATGACCAACACATGTCCAACAGGGACTGCTAAAAACAGCAGCAGGAAGAAGGTGAATCCCAGTGTGGCGATCATAATGGGCTCTCCTCGGGGTTAGGTTGAGGAAGCGCCGATTTTCCCAGGATGCAAACGCGGATGAATATCGTGAAGCTGCACAATGCCGTGCCGCCCACGCCATACATCAGGGCGTAATAGCCCCAGCTGTTGGGTATGGCTAGCAGCGGGCTGCGTTCGGAAGCAACGATCTCGGCCACGTCCCACACCACCGAAAACAAGAAGACATATGCCACCATGACAAGCAGGTATATGCCCAGCGCCAGAAAATGCCCGGCCCGCTCGCTGATCAGGGAAAACAGCACATCAACGGCAATGTGGGCGCCCCGCTGCACCGCGATGACGATCCCGCCCGCTATCAACCACGGAAACAATTGGGCGGGGATTTCGCTTATCCATTCGATGCCGCCTTCCTGAAAGGCGTAACGGGCGACTACATTGGCCCCCAATAAAACGAGCAAAGTAATCGACGAAATCAAGACCAGTGCGTTGCTGACCATGCCTACCGCCCAATCGATGCCGCGCGTGACGGCCACGAGCCGGGCGCCGCTGACTGTTATTAAGCTGTTTTCCATGGGCATTTTGGTCACGACAGTTTCGTTAGTCATGGCCAGCACCTATCAGGCCGAAGCTTGTGAGATCAAATGGCTGACGAAATCGCCAAAGGGCT
>DATCYE010000340.1:0-5918 GCA_036570485.1 Pusillimonas sp.
GTGGATACACGCACATTGCCCTGTTGCAACACCGATGCCATGCGGGTGTTGCCGACCTGATCGGCTTGGTCGGGCAAATCGACGACTTCAGGCAGGTCAACGCGATGAAATACGATGCCGGTATTGGGCGCTGCCGGGCGCAGGGTGATCTCGACCCGCCGACCCGAGTGCAGGCCGACCCCTTTGGTGCTGATGACTTTCTGTATGGTGCGTTGACGTAGCATATTCTGATTAAAGCAAGATTACGCCGGGAGACTCCCGGAAAACCTGAATGACATCATAGTGTAACCGAATCAAGGGTTAACCATTAAAAATTTGTGTTTCAGGCGACTTCAGCTCACCCAAAAAACGGTAATAAAACGCGACGGCGCACTCCCCCGGGGAGAGAGGGAGTGCGCCTGCCGGGTCTTTCCGGACGGAACACCGTCCGGGCAGACATGTGAGAGGCGTATTTACCGCTAGCGGCCCTTAGTCCGCCTGCTTACGCAGGAAGGCCGGAATATCGAAGTGATCCATGCCGGCGGTTTCCAGGGCACGCACCTGGGCCGAAGCCTGGCTGCGCGGATTGCGAATTACTGCGGGAACATCCGAGCTGCCGAAATCATGACCGCTCATTACAGCCATGTTGTCGGTACCCGTACGCAGGCTTTCCGTGACATTTTGTACCAGCTGAGGACGCGCAGCGGCGGGACGCCCCAGGCCCGTCGCCACTACGGTAACGCGCAGGTTCTCACCCATGGACTCATCGTAGGCGGTACCGAAGACGATAGTTGCGTCGTCGGCGGCATAGCTGCGGATGGTGTCCATGATTTCGCGGGTTTCGCGCATTTTCAGTGTGCGGCTTGCCGTGATATTGACCAGCATACCGCGAGCGCCGTGCAAATCCACACCCTCCAGCAATGGGCATGCAATAGCGCGCTCGGCGGCCACGCGGGCACGGTCGGTACCGGCGGCAATCGAGGTGCCCATCATGGCCTGACCCTGTTCGCCCATAATGGTTTTGACGTCCTCGAAGTCGACGTTCACATTGCCTTCGACATTGATGATCTCGGCAATCCCGGCGCAGGCGTTGTGCAGCACGTCGTCGGCCGACTTGAAGCAGTCTTCCTGTGTTGCGTCTTCGTCCATCAGGTCGTACAGATTTTCATTCAGCACGACGATCAGCGAATGCACGTGCTTGGACAGCTCGGCAATACCTTCTTCCGCCATTTTCATGCGCTTGCCGCCCTCGAAAACGAAGGGTTTGGTTACCACGCCCACCGTCAGTATGCCCAACTCCTTGGCCACCTCGGCCACGACAGGGCCGGCGCCGGTACCGGTGCCACCGCCCATGCCGGCGGTAATGAAGACCATGTTTGCGCCGGTCAACGCCGTGCGGATTTCCTCGCGTGCAGTCTCAGCTGCGGCGCGGCCTTGCTCTGGCCTTGCCCCTGCACCCAGACCGGTGCGGCCCAGACGAATCTGGACCGGCGCTTCGCTGGTCGCCAGTGCCTGCGCGTCGGTATTTGCGCAGATGAAGTCGACGCCGTTCACGCCGGATCGGATCATGTGGGAAACGGCATTGCCACCTGCACCGCCCACTCCCACTACTTTAATAACGGTACCATTCGCGCTGGTATCGAGCATTTCGAAATTCATCATGATTGACTCCCTCACATATCCAAAAAAACGACAAATACAAAAATTCCCCAGTACTGCTTATTGTTCGGAATCGTTTCAAAGGAACTGCCAGCCTACGGCTCGCACCTGATTTGAAACTCCTCCTTGAACAGGCTTGTTTCGCCTGCCCATCAGGGCTTGCGCCCTAATTCATGAACCACTCTTTCATGCGTGCCAGCAAGGTCCTGAAACTGCCCTTCTGCTGGGCCACCTTGCGCCCTCTGGCACGCTGTAGACGAGCCTCGGACAACAGACCCATCACGGTGGAAAAACGCGGATTGTGCATGACGTCGGCCAAACTGCCTTCGTAGGCGGGAACCGCCACACGCACCGGTTTCAAAAATACGTCTTCGGCCAGTTCAACGATGCCCGGCATCAGGGCCGTGCCGCCGGTCAGCACCACGCCGGAAGCCAGCAAATCCTCGTAACCCGACTCGCGCACGATCTGCTGCACGAAAGTGAACAGTTCTTCAATGCGCGGTTCGACCACGGCACCCAGCGCCTGGCGCTTGACCTGGCGGTTGGGCCGGTCGCCCAGGCCGGGCACTTCGATCTGCTCTTCCGGACTGACCAGCACCTGCTTGGCAATACCAAAGCGCAACTTGATCTCTTCCGCATCCGGGGTCGGCGTGCGCAGCATCGCGGCGATGTCGCTGGTGATCTGGTCGCCTGCAATCGGCACCACCGCTGTGTGGCGAATAGCGCCGCCAGTGAAAATCGCCACGTCGGTCGTGCCACCTCCCACGTCGACCAGCACCACGCCTAATTCCTTTTCGTCGGAGGTCAGGCAGGCCAGGCTGGAAGCCAGTGGCTGCAAAATCAGGTCTTGCACTTCCAGACCACAGCGGCGCACGCACTTGACGATGTTCTGCGCAGCGCTGACGGCGCCGGTAACGATATGAACCCGCACTTCCAGACGCAGCCCGCTCATGCCTATGGGTTCGCGTATGTCCTCCTGCGAATCCACAATGAACTCCTGGGTCAATACATGCAGCACCTGCTGGTCGGTCGGGATGTTCACCGCCTTGGCCGTTTCGATCACCCGTGCCACGTCGGTGGCGGTCACTTCCTTGTCTTTGACGGCTACCATGCCGCTGGAATTGAAACTGGTGATATGGCTGCCTGCAATACCGGTGTAGACCTCGCGTATCTTGCAGTCGGCCATGAGCTCGGCCTCTTCCAGCGCACGCTGTATCGAATTGACGGTCGATTCGATATTGACCACCACCCCTTTTCGCATGCCCTTGGATTCATGCTGACCCAGGCCCAATACTTCGAAACGCCCTTCCGGCAAAATCTCGGCCACCACGGCCACCACTTTACTGGTGCCGATATCGAGTGCAACGATCAGGTCCTTGATGTCACGGGTCATAGTTTTTTACTTCGCAGAGGTATGGGAAACAGGGGCCAAGGTAATTGCAAAACCATTGGCATAACGTAAATCGGCACTACTTATGGCGCGGCCATCCAGGCGCCCGGCCAGCTTCGGCCAAGCCTGGACGAAGCGTTCTATGCGCGCGGCAAAGGGCAAGGCACCGGAGCGGCCATGCGGATCGGCCACATCGGCGGCGGGATCGCGCCCCAGGCTCAAGCGCACGCCATCGGAAAGCTCCACCTCCCAGGCATAGCGCGGGCTGAGCGTCACTTCCTGGACACGCAGGCGCAGCGGCGCAAACCAGCGGGCCAGCTCGGCATAGCGCTGCACCACCAGGCGCTCGGAGCTTACGGGTCCGTTCAGTTGCGGCAGATCGGCATCGTCCGGCAGCTCGCCCTGATTGGCGGAAAAAGCTTCGCCCCAGCTATTGATCATCTGGTTTTCATTCCAGAGGGCCAGCGGTTGCTGCTCCTCGATCTGAATGCGCAAGGCATTGGGCCAGACACGACGAATGCGTGCATGACGCACCCAAGGAACCGTTTCGATCAGCTCGCGTGTCTCGTCCAGGTCGACCGAAAAGAAATTCCCGGTAATCTGGCCGGCAATCGTGGCCCGGACGCTGGCGGCCGATACATAGTTCAGAGGACCGGACTGCCCAGGCTCAATCTGTATGCTGGCGATCGCAAAATAGGGTCTTTGCGCAATCCACACCACGACGCCCACCATCAATGCGAGCACGGCCGCCAAGGCCAGCGCATTCGCAATGAAGTTGGTCAATCGGGCGTCGGAAAACACAGTTATCTCCTTAGATGACGGGTGGCGCCTGCACTTTGCAGGATGCGGTCGACAGAATTTCCAGGCACAGCTGGGCATAGCTCATGCCGGCAGCCTTGGCGCCCATGGGAACCAGCGAATGGCTGGTCATCCCCGGCGAGGTATTCATTTCCAGCAGCCAGGGCTTGCCGGAGCTATCCAGCATGAAATCTGCGCGCCCCCAGCCTTCACATTTCAGGGCGTTGTAGGACTGCACGGAAATACGTTGGATAGCCTCGGCCAAGGCCGGATCCAGGTCTGCCGGACACACATACTGGGTATCGTTGGATATGTATTTATGTTCGTAGTCGTAGTTGCCGCCGGGCGCCACGATTTCGATAACGGGTAGTGCCCTGGCCGTCGTGCCCTTGCCCAACAAGGGCACGGTCAGCTCGCGGCCTTCGATGAATTGTTCAGCCAGCACCTCGTCATCGTATAAGGCCGCCAGTTCGTAGGCCTTGCGCAAGCCGGCAAGTTCGTCGACGCGGGTCACGCCCAGCGTCGAGCCCTCGTGAGGCGGCTTCACCATCAAGGGCAAACCCAGCTCCTGGGCAAGCCGATCCAGATCGGAATCGGGCGTCATCACGGCATAGTCCGGTGTGGGCAGGCCCTGCTGCAACCAGACCTTCTTGGTCATGATCTTGTCCATGGCCAAGGTAGAAGCCAGGGGGCCGCTGCCGGTGTAAGGCAGTTGCAAAAGCTCCAGCGCGCCCTGCAAAGTACCGTCTTCGCCATGGCGTCCGTGCAAGGCAATGAAAACACGGTCAAAGCCGGCACCGATCAGATCGACCAGTGTGTAGCGGCCGGTGTCGAACAGGTGGGCATCCACACCGGCGCTGCGCAAGGCCTCATGCACGCCTTGACCTGACATCAGCGATACCTCGCGCTCGGCCGACCTGCCGCCGTACAGCACTCCCACGCGCCCAAAATTCTCACTCATGCCTGCTCTCCTATCTGCCCAGGCACGCGGCTGATGGAGCCCGCGCCCATTACCACAACCACATCGCCATCCTGCGCGAAATCCCGGATCGCCTGCGGCAGATCGACGATGTCTTCAACAAAAACCGGTTCCACCTTGCCTGCAACCCGCAGTGCCCGCGCCAGGGCGCGCCCGTCGGCGGCCACCAGGGGCTGCTCGCCGGCCGGATAAACATCGGTCAGCAAAACCGCATCGGCCTGCCCCAGCACACGAACAAAATCTTCAAAGCAATCGCGCGTCCGCGTATAGCGGTGCGGCTGGAAAGCCAGCACGACCCGGCGGTTCGGCCAGGCACCGCGCGCGGCGGCCAGCGTGGCGGCCATCTCGACCGGATGATGGCCGTAGTCGTCGATGACGGTATAGCGCCCGCCGCCGCGCTGCGGCGATACGTCAAAGTCGCCCACCTGCGTGAAGCGCCGCCCCACTCCGTTGAAATCAGCCAGAGCCTTGGCAATGGCCTGATCGGGAACGCCCAGTTCGGTCGCCACGGCGATGGCAGCCAAGGCGTTCAGCACGTTATGGTGTCCGGGCAAATTCAAGGCAACCGACAAAGGCGGTAGTGTTCCGGTAGCGCCCTGTCGCTCGACGTCGAAACGCATCACCGTGCCATCGGCCCGGACATTCACCGCGCGCACCTGGGCGTCGGTCTCGATGCCGTAAGTCGTCACCGGACGGGAAACAAAGGGAATGATCTCCCGCACATTGGCATCGTCGCTGCATAGCACGGCCGTGCCGTAGAACGGCAGTCTTTGCGTGAACTCGATGAAGGCGCTTTTAAGCCGTGCAACATCGTGACCGTAGGTGTCCATATGGTCGACATCGATATTGGTGATCACCGCCATCACGGGCAACAGGTTCAGAAATGACGCATCCGATTCGTCGGCCTCGACCACGATGAAATCGCCCTGGCCAAGCCGGGCATTGGCGCCGGCCGAATTGAGCCGCCCGCCAATAACAAAGGTCGGGTCCAGATCGCCGGCCGCCAGCACGCTGGCCACCAGGCTGGTCGTGGTGGTTTTGCCATGCGTTCCGGCCACTGCAATGCCGCGCTTCAGGCGCATCAGCTCGGCCAGCATCAGGGCACGCGGAACG
>DATCYE010000341.1:0-6512 GCA_036570485.1 Pusillimonas sp.
GACCAGTCCTTCTCTTTCGTTTATTCGCGCCGGCCCGGCACGCCTGCCGCAGACCTGGAAGACGATACGCCCAAAGACGTCAAGCTGGAACGCCTGCACCGCTTGCAAGCGTTGGTCAACGAGCAGGCCAATGCCATCAGCCAGTCCATGGTCGGCAGCATTCAGCGCATTCTTGTAGAAAAGCCGTCGCGACGCGATCCCAATGAACTCTCGGGCCGCACCGAGAACAACCGCATCGTCAACTTCGTGGGGCAGCCGCGCCTGATCGGCCAGATGGTCGACGTGCGCATCACGCACACCATGACCAATTCCCTGAAGGGTGAAATCGTGACCGCCGAGTCCTACGGCCTGGAACGTGCATGACGCGAGCCGCCCAAGGAAAAAAAGGCCCCATCACCGTCAAGCTGGATGGTGACAATACCCATCTTGCCAATCTATGCGGTCCGCTGGACGAGAACCTGCGTCAGATCGCCGATGGCTGGAATGTAAGCCTTAGCCGCCGTGGCGATCATGTGTCGATCACGGGTGATCAGGCCAAAGCGGCCGCCAAGGCGCTGCAACTGTTTCACCGGCGTGCAGTACACAAGGCCTTGTCGATCGACGATATTCAATTAGGCATGGTCGAACTGGGCGCGGGACGCTCGCACACACCCGAAGAGGTCGCCGCGCCGCCGGCCGATCTGCCGGAGATTCCACCGGTCGACGACCAAAGCCTGAACTTGCGCACGCGCAAGTCCGACTTGCGCCCTCGCACGCCGCGCCAGCGCGACTACTTGAATCAAATTTTGCGGCACGACATCACCTTCGGCATAGGCCCCGCCGGCACGGGCAAGACCTGGTTGGCCGTGGCTTGCGCCATCGATGCACTGGAGCGCGAAACCGTGCAGCGCCTGGTGCTGACACGCCCGGCCGTAGAAGCCGGAGAGCGTTTGGGCTTTTTGCCCGGCGACCTGGCGCAAAAGGTCGACCCCTACCTGCGCCCGCTCTACGATGCGCTTTACGATCTGATGGGCATTGAGCGCGTGCAGCGTCTGTTCGAGAAGCAGACCATAGAAATCGCGCCTCTGGCCTATATGCGCGGACGCACGCTGAATCATGCTTTCGTCATTTTGGACGAGGCCCAGAACACCACACCGGAACAGATGAAAATGTTCCTGACCCGCATCGGCTTCGGCAGCAAGGCCGTCATTAACGGCGACCCTTCTCAGGTGGATCTGCCCAAAGGCCAGGCCAGCGGCTTGGTGCATGCGGTCGACGTGCTGGAATCGGTGCAAGGTATTGCCACCACGCGTTTCACCAGCCGCGACGTGGTCAGGCACCCCCTTGTGGCGCGCATTGTGGATGCCTACGAAAAGGCGGGCGACCATGTCTCCTGATTTATCCCTGGCAGTCCAGTACGCAACACCCGCCGATCAGTTGCCCCGTTGGCGTCTGCGCGCTTGGGTCATGCACGCCTTGCGAGGCATTGCACAATCCGGCGGCCCGGATGCCGAAACCCTGCGCGCCGTTGTCCTGACCCTGCGTCTGGTCGACGCCGACGAGGGCCAACGCCTTAACCGCGAATTTCGCGGCAAGGACTATGCCACCAATGTGCTCACCTTCGAGTACGGCACCGACCCCGACGGCACCGCCAGCGGAGACGTCGTCTTGTGCGTGCCGGTATTGCACCGCGAAGCGGCCGAGCAGGGCAAGCTGCTGCTGAATCACGCCGCTCACCTGACCGTGCATGGCGTCCTGCATGCCCTTGGCTATGATCATATCGACGCCGATGAGGCCCAGGCCATGGAAGCGCTGGAAGTCGAGATACTCGGGAAAATGGGCATAGCCGACCCTTACAAGGCCTAACGCCGCACACCCCGTCCGATAATTTCGGTTATGCTAAACCTTCCAGTATTCAGTCCCTTGGACAATGTCAGAACCTAGCTCATCAGACGCCGAGCCTCGCCCGGCAAAAAACACATCTAAATCCCTGCTTGAACGGCTTACCGCATTCATGCGGCCATCGGAGCCCGAAGATCGCGAAGACATCAAGGCGGTGCTCGAAGCCGCCCACGACCGGCAAGTACTAGACGGCGAATCCTACGCCATGATTTCCGGCGCGCTCGAAGTCGCCAACCAGACAGTCGCGGACATCATGGTGCCGCGCTCCAAAATGGACATGCTGGACATCAGCAAGCCGCTGGCCGAAGTCCTGCCCGAGATCATCGAAACCGGGCATTCCCGCTTTCCGGTCTTTGAAGACGATCGGGACAACATCGTGGGCATACTGCTGGCCAAGGACCTCCTGCTTTCCATCACCAATCCGGCCATCGACCTGCGCCCGCTCGTGCGTCCCGCCGTATTCATTCCTGAAACCAAACGCCTGAATGTGCTGCTGCACGACTTCCGCAGCAGCCGCAATCATTTGGCCATCGTGGTCGACGAACATGGCGGAATTTCCGGCTTGGTATCCATGGAAGATGTGTTGGAACAGATCGTCGGCGACATCGAAGACGAATACGACGAAGACGCCGAGAAAACCATATTCCAGACCGGCACCAACAGCTGGCGGGCCATGGGCATCACGGAAATCGATATTTTCAATCGCAGCTTCAACACCGACCTGCCCCACGACGACTACGACACGCTGGGCGGCTGGCTGGCGGCAGAGTTGGGCCGCATTCCGCGGCGCGGCGACAGCATCAACCATCAGGGCCTGAACATCACCGTGGTGGGCGCCGACGCCAAACGCGCCCTGTGGCTGCACATACAGCACGACAGCGTCGATCCGCTGGCGCCCGTCGGCACCACCGAGTAAGCCCTTGAGACATCCAAGCCGCCTTACCCCCTGGCATGCCTGCCTGGTGTTGCTTGGGGCAGTCCATGCCCTGTCGTTCGCGCCGGGCCCCCTGCCCCACTGGGTACTGCCTTTTGTACAGATTTTCAGTCTGGCGACCTTGGCGTACTACGTCTTTCGAGCTGGCACCGTAGGGCAGGCCGCCCTGGGCGGCTTTCTGTTCGGCGCATCGAACTTCGCCCTGGGTCTTTATTGGCTTTATATAAGCATGCATGACTACGGCGGCATGGCCGCCCCGCTGGCGGGCGTTGCCGTACTGTTGTTGGCGGCGGGCCTGGCGCTGTTCACCACGCTGGCTGCGGCAATGACACGCTGGCTGGCGGCCTGTCATCTGCAAAATTTCTCGAACTACCGTTGGCAACTGCTGGTTGCCGCCATCTGGGCCTCGTGCTGGACTCTGTCCGAATGGCTGCGCGGTACGCTCTTTACCGGCCTTCCGTGGCTGAACATCGGCTACGCGCACGTTGAAGGCGTGCTGGCCAGTTGGGCTCCCATATGGGGGGTTTACGGACTGGCCTGGCTGGCCGCCTTCGCGGCGGGCGCCATCGCCCTGCTGGCTTGCGCCAAAGATACCGAGAACGACGCCAAGGCGGCGGTAGGCGTAGGCCTGGCCATCGTCAGCGGCCTGATCGGGATTGCACTGAGCCACATCGCCTGGTCCCAGCCGCAAGGCGCGCCCATGATCGTGCGTCTGGTGCAAGGCAATGTCCCGCAATCGGAAAAGTTCGATCCGCAACTCATACAGCGCGGTATCGCAAGCTATATGCAACTGGCCGCCCTGCCGCCCAAGGAAGCCGACGGCGCCCCCGATCTGATCGTCTTGCCCGAGACCGTCATACCGCTGTTCCAGGACGCCATCGCGCCGCAGTTATGGCAGCAATGGCTGGATATTGCCCGGGAACGCGATGCCCGCATTCTAATGGGCGTGCCACTACGCGACCGCGTCGACGGCAAGGAACGCTACACCAACAGCGCCATCGCCTTCGACGCCGAAACGCCACTTTCAGCGCTGCGCGCCGGACAGCCCGGCATGCGCTACGACAAGCACCACCTGGTTCCTTTCGGCGAGTTCGTGCCGCCGGGTTTCCGCTGGTTCGTGGATGCAATGCGCATTCCGCTGGGCGACTTCAATCGCGGCGCTCCTCGCCAAGCCCTGTTTCAGATCAATGACCAGTTCCTGGCGCCCGACATCTGCTACGAAGACGTATTCGGCGAAGAAATCATTCGCGCCGTGCGCCATAGCCAGCAGTTCGGTCCCGGCGCCAACTTGCTGGTCAACATCAGCAATCTTGGTTGGTTCGGGGACTCGTGGGCGCTGCGCCAGCATCTGCAGATATCGCGCATGCGGGCTCTGGAGACGGCTCGCCCCATGATACGCGCCACCAATACAGGCATGACTGCAGCCATAGATCCCAATGGCGTCGTGCGCGCCGCGCTGGAACCCATGAGCAAGGGTGTATTGGATGTAGAGATTCAGGGAATGCAGGGCCTGACACCTTATGTACGCTGGGGCAACACCCCCGCGCTGGCATGGACCACCCTGTTCCTGTTGCTGGGCCTGGGGCTTAAAAGACGTCGGTCCTAGTCCGCCGCGTCATCCTGAGTATGATGCAGCGACAGGCTGCGCGCCACCTTGGTAAGGTCGGTAGTCCAAAACGCCTCGTCAGCCGACTGCAAGCGTATCGCCGCATGCTCGATGTGATGCAGGGCGGCCGCCCGCGCCGCCGGCGCATCCCGTTGCGAAATGGCATTCATAAGGGCGGCATGCTCGGCCTGCACCTGGCGACTGAATTCGTCGTGGCGCGCTTCATTATTACGCGTGACATGTATGGCACTGCGCACATATTGACCAAGAAATGACAGCAGCGACGTAAATAAGGGATTTCCGCTGGCCTGCGATATGGCTGTGTGAAACACCACGTCTTCGTCGACGCCATCGCGCCCCGCGCGCTCGGCCTTTTTGATGCTGTTAAAAGCCTTCTTGATACGCGCATGCTGGACTTCGGTGCGCCGCTCGGCCGCCAGAGCGGCCATTTCGCCTTCAATTCCGCGGCGCAGCTCAATAACACGCAACACCGCCTGCAAGGAATCGTTCGGGTCGATATTCAACCTGAAGGGCGTCGCCACGCTGGGTTCGAGCACGCGAGTTCCGCTGCCCTGACGTGTTCCCACCAGACCTTCTGATTTCAAACGGGAAATGGCTTCGCGTATGACTGTCCGGCTTACGCTGAAGCGCTGTGCCATATCGATTTCGGATGGCAGACGCGCATGAACCGGAAATGTGTTGTCTTTGATTTCCCGCATCAGAACCTGGGTAACCTGGTCCGCCAAGGTACCGTTTTTTCTTGCCGGCTTCTTGCCGGATTCGATTAAGCCATCCATGAAAACGCCTGTATTTTTTTAGTGTGATTGCGGTTCTTCATCGTATTGACATGATACAGATTAATCCATAAACTGATAAGCAATTTGTATGACAACATTTAGCGAGCCACAACAATGCATATCGTCATTACAGGCGGGGCCGGCTTCCTTGGAAGCAAACTGGCCAAACAATTATTAGCTGATGGTTCGCTGGTCGGACGCAGCGGCCAAGCTGAAAAAATCTCGCGCATCACCATGGTAGACATCGCTGCACCGGCCGGTTTTTCCGACCCGCGCGTCCATGTTCTGGTGGGCGACATTTCCGATCCGGCCGTCGTCGCACAAGCCATCACACCCGATACGCAAAGCATCTTTCATCTGGCCGCCATCGTCAGCGGCCAGGCCGAGGTCGAGTTCGAGCTGGGCATGAAAATCAACTTCGACGCAACGCGGGAAATTCTAGAGCGCGCCAAAGCCTTGGGTACCAAGCCGCGCGTGGTCTTTACCAGCTCGGTGGCCGTTTTCGGCGGCGAGCTGCCCGCAAGCGTGCCCGACACCATGAGCCCGGTGCCGCAAAGTTCGTATGGCGCACAAAAGGCCATGGGTGAGCTCCTGGTCAATGATTTCAGCCGCAAGGGCTTCATTGATGGACGCATCTTACGCATGCCAACCATTTCCGTGCGTCCGGGTGCGCCCAACAAAGCGGCCTCCAGCTTTGCCAGCGGCATCATCCGCGAACCGCTGAACGGCCAGGATGCTATTTGTCCGGTCAGCGGCGATACGCGCATGTGGCTGATGTCGCCGCGCCAGGCCGTTCGCAATCTGATACACGGACATAATCTTGATGCGCAAGGCTTCCAGGCCAGCCGCATCCTAAGCCTGCCGGGCCTGACGGTTACCGTGCGTGAAATGGCCGATGCGCTGGCTAGCGTAGCAGGCAACGACGTCGCGCAACGCATACTTTGGCAGGAAGACGAAGCCATCAAACGCATCGTCAATTCATGGCCGGGCAACTTCGAAGCCACACGCGCCAAGGCATTGGGCTTTACCGCCGACACCAATTTCAGCGACATCATCCGCGCTTACCTGCAAGACGACAAGACACCATGACCATATTACTGGGCTGCATCGCCGACGATTTCACCGGGGCTACCGATTTGGCCAGCATGCTGGTGCAAGCAGGCATGCGCACAGTCCAGACCATAGGCATACCCAAAGACGGCGTACCTGCCGACACCGATGCCGTCGTCGTTGCCCTGAAGTCACGCACCATCGCCCCTGAACAGGCGGCGGCGGAATCGCTGGCGGCGTTGCA
>DATCYE010000342.1:0-7765 GCA_036570485.1 Pusillimonas sp.
TGGCCGTGGTGGGGTCATCGGGCGCCGGCAAGTCGACCCTGTCGCGCTTGCTGTTTCGATTCTACGACCTTGGCACCGGCGCCATCAAGGTCAATGGCGTCGATATCCGGGAGCTTACCCAGGCCAGCTTGCGGCGCCACATAGGCATCGTTCCGCAAGACACAGTGCTGTTCAACGACAGCATTCTGTACAACATCGCTTATGGCAATCCCACGGCCAGTCATGACGAAATCGTGCAGGCCGCAAAGGCTGCAAGCATCCACGATTTTGTCATGAGTTTGCCCGAAGGCTATCAGACGCAGGTTGGGGAACGCGGCCTGAAACTGTCGGGTGGCGAGAAACAGCGGGTGGCGATTGCCAGAACCTTGCTGAAGAACCCGCCTATTCTGATCCTGGACGAGGCAACCAGCGCCCTGGATACTCGAACCGAAAGGGCGATCCAGGAGGAACTGAACCTGATCGCCAAGGACAGGACCACGCTTATCATTGCCCACCGCCTGTCCACCATCGTGGATGCAGACGAAATTGTCGTGCTGGATCATGGCCGGGTGCTCGAGCGCGGGTCGCACCGCGTCCTGCTGAATAAAGGCGGGCGTTATGCGCAAATGTGGATGTTGCAGCAGGCGGGTACGGACGACGCGTCGACTTGACTCATATAGTACCGCTTTGGTACTATATGGCTAATGAAGTTGATTGGAGACGCAGGTGCTGCGTATCAGCAAGATTATCGATTACGGGACGCTGTTGCTGACCCACATGGCCGGGTATCCCGACCGCGTGTTCAGCGCGGCCGATCTGGCCGCTACGCTGGGTCTGGGTCAGCCTACCGTTAGCAAGATACTGAAACTGCTGGGCCAGCGCGAACTCGTTAAAAGCAGCCGGGGCGCCCGTGGCGGTTACACCCTTGGGCGGCCCGCCGATCAAATCAGCATAGCTCACATTATAGACGCTCTTGAAGAGCAGCCGTTCGGGCTGACCGAATGCACCGCTACACCGGGTGCCTGTTCGGTCGAAGCCGGGTGCCACATACGTACTAATTGGCAGCGCATCAACGCTATTGTCAGGCGCACGCTTGAAGACGTCAGCGTGGCCGATATGCTGCGCCCGACCCCTATTGAATTTCCCTTGAATGCGCAGCCGGTACCCGAGTCGAAAGCCAGGACCAAAGCGGCAGCACGTCCCATGACATGGAGTATCCATAAATGAATTCTCTGACCGAACCGGGCGTTACGCCCCGAGCTCAACCAGGCGTTGTGCCTCAGGCGGCCGACCCTATCGAGTCTTTCCTCGATCGCGAGTATTCGGCCGGTTTCGTTACCGAGATCGAATCGGTGACCATACCCAAAGGCTTGTCCGAAGACACCATACGGCTGCTTTCATCCAAGAAAGGCGAGCCCGAATTCATGCTGGAATGGCGGCTTGCGGCATACCGTCACTGGCTGACCATGGATCTTCCCGAATGGGCCAAGGTCAGCTTTCCGGCCATTGATTTCCAGGACATCAGCTATTACTCTGCGCCCAAAAGCAAGGTGGACGGCCCTAAAAGCCTTGACGAAGTCGACCCCGAACTGCTGCGCACCTACGAAAAGCTGGGCGTTCCACTGCACGAGCGCGCCAGGCTTGCCGGCGTGGCGGTCGACGCCGTGTTCGATTCGGTGTCGGTGGCAACTACCTTCCGCAAGCAGTTGGCCGAGGTCGGCGTTATTTTCTGTTCGTTCTCGGAAGCCGTAAAAGAATACCCGGATCTGGTCCGTAAGTATCTGGGTACTGTCGTGCCTCCGGGCGACAATTTCTATGCCGCGCTTAATTCGGCCGTGTTCTCCGATGGTTCCTTCGTGTTCATTCCGAAAGGGGTGCGCTGTCCCATGGAATTGTCCACTTACTTTCGCATCAATGCGCAAGACACGGGGCAGTTCGAACGCACGCTGATCATCGCCGAAGAAGGCGCTTCGGTCAGCTACTTGGAAGGCTGTACGGCGCCCATGCGCGACGAAAACCAGTTGCACGCTGCAGTGGTCGAACTGGTTGCGCTGGACGACGCCAAGATTAAATATTCCACTGTCCAGAACTGGTATCCCGGCGACAAGGACGGCGTGGGCGGCATCTATAACTTCGTCACCAAGCGCGGCGACTGTCGCGGGGCGCGTTCACGCATTTCGTGGACCCAGGTCGAAACCGGCTCGGCCATTACCTGGAAATACCCCAGCGTCGTCCTGCGCGGCGACGACTCCGTCGGCGAATTCTATTCCGTGGCGCTCAGCAATCACCGCCAGCAAGCCGACACCGGTACCAAAATGATTCATATGGGCCGCAATACGCGCAGCACCATCATCTCCAAGGGGATTTCGGCGGGGTACGGCAGCAACGCCTATCGCGGCTTGGTGCGCATTACGCCCAAGGCCGAGAATGCGCGCAATTACACGCAATGCGATTCGTTGCTTATCGGCAAGAACTGTGCGGCGCATACCTTCCCGACCATGGAGGTGCAAAACCCCACGGCCAGCGTAGAGCACGAGGCCACGGCCTCGCGCATAGGCGAAGATCAGTTGTTTTATGCCATGCAGCGCGGCCTGTCGGCCGAAGATGCCGTATCCATGATCGTGAACGGATTTTGCAAGGAAGTTTTCAAGGAATTGCCCATGGAATTTGCAGTCGAGGCTCAAAACCTGCTCGGCGTAAGTCTTGAAGGCAGCGTAGGTTAAGGAGAAGTAGTAATGCTAAGCATCAAGGATTTGCAAGCCTCGGTCGAAGACAAGGCGATTTTGCGCGGTTTGAATCTCGACATCAAAGCCGGCGAGGTTCATGCCATCATGGGTCCCAACGGATCGGGCAAAAGCACGCTTTCGCAAGTGCTGGCCGGCCGCGAAGACTATAAAGTGGAAAGCGGTTCGGTGCAGTGGCAGGGGCAAGACCTGTTGTCCATGCCCATCGAAGAGCGCGCCCGCTCCGGCCTGTTTCTGGCTTTCCAGTACCCCATTGAAATCCCGGGCGTGTCCAATGCCTATTTCCTGCGTGCGGCCGTGAATGCATCCCGTCGCCATCAGGGCTTGCCCGAGCTGGACGCCATGGACTTCATCAAGAAGGTCAAGGCGGAAATGAAAGTCGTGGGCATGAAGGAAGAATTTCTTTACCGCTCCGTGAACGAGGGTTTTTCGGGCGGCGAGAAAAAGCGCAACGAAGTACTGCAAATGACCCTGCTCGAACCCAAGCTGGCCATTCTGGACGAAACCGATTCGGGTCTGGATATCGATGCACTCAAGGTTGTGGCCGATGGTGTGAACCGCCTGCGCTCGCCCGACCGCGCTCTATTGGTCATTACCCACTATCAACGCTTGCTGGATTACATCGTGCCCGATTTCGTGCACGTTCTGGCGGGTGGGCGCATTGTTCGTTCCGGCGGGCGCGAGCTCGCGCTGGAACTTGAAGAGCGCGGCTACGGCTGGGTAAAGGAATTGGAATCCGAAAATAAAGGGGCTGCGGCATGAGCACCGTGCAAACGTGGGTGACCGGATTTACGGATCATGCGCGCAGCTCGGCCGGCGCTCATCTACCTTGGCTGTCGGCCATGCGCCAACGCGCCATCGAGCGCTTTGCCACCGAAGGCTGGCCCACCACGCGGCAGGAAGCATGGCGCCATACTTCGCTGGCTGTGCTCGAGCAGCAATCCTTTCTTGACGCTGGCAAGGCATCGGCAGCCCAACTGGCTCAGCAAGTGCGCGGCGACGAAGCCGGCCATTGGCTGGTCTTTGTCGACGGCCGCTATGCACCCGAGCTGTCCGATGTGGGGACTTTGCCTGCAGGCGCCCGTGTCCAGTCCTTGTCTGAGGCGCTAGACCAGGTTCCCGAACAGGTCGAAGCCATTTTCGGTAACGAACTTGACGGCTCCAGCGCTGCCGCGCTGAATACCGCTTTCGCCCGCGATGGCGCCTTCATCAGCCTGGCCCGGGGCGTTGCGCTGGACAAGCCGGTGCACCTTGTATTCATTGCCGCCAGCCAACAGGCTGCAAGCTTTCCGCGCAACCTTATCGTGGCCGATACGGCGGCGCAGGGCGTTATTGTCGAGCATTACGTCGGGCAGGGCAGCGGCGCGAGCCTGACCAATGCGGTAACGCGTGCAAGGCTGGCAGCAGACGCGCACATTACCCATTTGAAGTTGCAACAGGAAGATCCACAGGCCTTTCACCTGGGCGCCATTAGCGTCGAGCAGGCCAAGGGCTCGGTCTACAACTCGCATTCCATGTCGTTCGGCGCGCGCCTGGCGCGTCACGATATCGCCACCAGCTTTACCGGCGATCATTGCGAAACCCTGCTTAACGGCCTGTATTACGTCGATGGCCGCCGCCATGTCGACCACCATACGCTTATCGATCATGCCCAGCCGCACGGCGTCAGTCGCGAGTTTTATCGCGGCATACTCGACGATACGGCACGCGGCGTATTCAGCGGCCGCATCCTGGTGGCCCCGGGCGCCGATAAGACCGACGCCGTACAGCGCTCCGACAGTCTGCTGCTGTCGCGTCTGGCCAAGGCCGATGCACGCCCCGAACTGGAGATTTACGCCGACGACGTCAAGTGCGCGCACGGCGCGACCGTGGGTCAGCTGGATGACGACAGCATGTTCTACCTGCGTTCGCGCGGGCTGGACGAAACCCACGCGCGCAATGTGCTGACCTACGCTTTTGCAGCCCAGGCCGTAGATCGCATCGAGCCGCAGATTTTGCGCAACAAGGTCATTGCCGCCATTCGTGCGCTGGTACCGGGCGGCGCCGCGCTGGGAGAACTCTAGGATGAATGCACCGATACGCATGGCCAGTGCCGCGACATCGTTGGATCGCATTGCCGATTTCCCCATTCTGGCGCGTCCGATCAAAGGGCGCCGGCTGGCTTATCTGGATAACGGCGCCACGACGCAAAAGCCGCTGGCGGTCATACAGGCCGAAAGCGATTTCTACGAACAGTCCAACGCCAATATCCATCGCGGCGTGCATTGGCTGTCGCAGCATGCCACCGATCTTTACGAGCAGGGACGCGAGAGCGTCCGCAAACTGCTCAACGCAGCACGCAGCCAGGAAATCGTCTTTACGCGCGGCACTACCGAGGCCATCAATCTGGTGGCCTATAGCTGGGGGAGGGCGGCGCTGAAAGAAGGCGACGAAATCCTTATCACCGGTATGGAACATCATTCCAATATCGTGCCTTGGCAGATGCTGTGCGAGCAAACCGGCGCGCAATTGCGCGTGGTACCGGTTACCGACAGCGGCGAGCTCGATATGGATCAATATCGCGCCCTTTTAGGACCGCGCACGAAGCTGGTCGGGGTGGCGCATGTTTCCAATGCGCTGGGCACGATCAACCCGGTTGCCGAAATCACCCGCCTGGCTCATGATGCCGGTGCCAAGGTGCTGATCGACGGCGCCCAGGCAGTAGCCCACCAGGCCGTCGACGTGCAGGCCATCGATTGTGATTTTTATGCGTTTTCGGGGCACAAGCTGTACGGGCCCACCGGAATCGGCGCATTGTATGTGCGTTACGACATACTTAAAGACATGCCGCCCTGGCAAGGCGGCGGCGACATGATTTATACGGTCAGTTTCGAGCGCAGCACCTACGCCGATGTGCCGCAGCGTTTCGAAGCCGGTACGCCCAATATTGCCGGCGTCGTCGGGCTGGATGCCGCAATACGCTACGTACTCGACGTGGGTCTGGAAGCCATCGCGGCGCACGAACACGTCCTGCTCGATCTGGGTACGCAAGAACTGCTTTCCCTGCCTGGGGTGCGACTGATCGGTACGGCAGCGCACAAGGCGGGTATTCTGTCCTTCGTGGTCGATGGCATTCATCCGCACGACCTGGGCACCATATTGGACACCGAAGGCGTGGCCATACGTGCAGGGCACCACTGCGCCATGCCGCTGATGACCCGTTTCGGCATTCCGGGTACGGCGCGGGCCTCGCTGGCCCTATACAACACGCAAGAAGACATAGCCGCACTGGCGGCAGCCTTGCGCAAGGCACAGAAATTGTTTGGAACAGGGCATCAATGAGCGATCATCACAGCGATTTGCGCGAGCTTTACCAAGAAGTGATCTTTGATCACAACCGCCATCCGCGCAACTTTCATGCCATGGCCGATGCCAATCACACGGCCGACGGACACAATCCTTTGTGCGGAGATCAATTGACGGTGTACGCGCGAGTGGAAGAGGGCGTCGTGCAAGAAGCCAGTTTCGTCGGGCACGGCTGCGCTATTTCGACGGCATCCGCGTCGTTAATGACCGAGGCCGTCAAAGGCCAGCCTATCGAAGAAGTCGAAGCCTTGTTCCGCGACATGCACGCCATGTTGACCGAGGCGCATCCCGAAGAGCGCGATTTCGGCAAACTGGAAGTCCTATCCGGCGTGCGCGAGTTCCCCGCCCGGGTAAAGTGTGCCACGCTGGCCTGGCACACTTTGCATAATGCTATTACTCAGGCCCGAGACACAGCGCGCACTGAATAAAGGTAGAGGCACACCATGAGTTATACACGTCAAGACGTTATCGTAAGCCGCGATTGCCCCGCCGTCACGGTGCCTTACGGTTCGCCTGTCACGATTGAAAAAGGCTGTGAAGCCACCATTACCCAGCAATTGGGCGGCAGCTACACGGTCATGGTCGAAGGCAACCTGTACCGTGTCGAAGGGGGCGATGGCGACGCCTTGGGTTTCGAGCCCACTGAAGCGGCCATGCACATGCACGACGGCCCTGTAACCGCGCAAGCGGTCGAGGACGCGGCCTGGAGCCTGCTGGCCACTTGCTACGACCCTGAAATCCCCATTGATATCGTCAATCTTGGCCTGGTCTACAGTTGCAAGGTGATGCCGGCGTCCGGCGATCAATTCCGCATCGAAGTTCAAATGACGCTGACCGCGCCGGGCTGCGGAATGGGCACCATGATTGCCGACGAAGCGCGCAACAAGCTGCTGTCCATCCATGGCGTAGACGAAGTCACGGTAGACCTGGTCTGGGACCCACCCTGGAGCCGCGAAATGATCAGCGAACCAGCCCGTTTACAGATGGGTTTGCTGTAGGTTCTACATCAAGCCTCAGGCTTCCTTGCTTAAATGCTTGATGAATAATCTGGCAGCGGGGGGCAATGATTCGAACGAGCGCACGCCGATCAGTATTTTTCGGCGTGCCCAGGATTCCTTGATGGGAATGGTGCGCAAGCCGAACATCTTGGAATAACGCTTGGCGATGGCCAGCGGAAGAACGCCTATGCCCAGTTCTGAGTTCACCATGAAACACAGCGCGTCGAATCCGGTTACCTGAACCTTCATTTTGATGTTGCGCTTCAGATCGCCTGCCGCATTGGACACGATGCGATTGATGGCGCTGCCCTTGTGCAGACCGATAAAATCGTAGTCCAGCGCATCGGCAAAGCGAAAGCCCGGCCTGCTTGCAAGCGGATGCCCGGCGGGCAGAATCAGCGCCAGGGTGTCTTCCTTATAGGGAAACACATCGATGTCCCCTTCCGGGGAGGTATCCGAGAAAATCCCGACATCCACCGCATTTTCAGCTATCGATTTGATGATGGCTGGGGTTACCTGCTCTTCAAGGTCTACATGGATGTTGGGATAGGCGCTGGAGAATGACTTGATGTCTTGCGGCAGAAACTGGGTTATGGCAGAGATATTCGCGCAGACCCTGATGAAGCCGCGCGCCCCGTCCGAATACTCTTTCATGTGGAAAGAGATTTCGTCCAGCTCGCGCAAGGCGCGTTTGGCCAT
>DATCYE010000343.1:0-3206 GCA_036570485.1 Pusillimonas sp.
ATGTGCTGCGCCTGCCCGTGAGCGCCTCTCGGCTGTTGTCGTTGGTGGCGTTTGCCGTAGTGTTGCTGGACCCCTGGGCTTTGCTGGCCAGCGGCTTCTGGCTGTCTTTCGGTGCGGTCTATGTGCTTATGGCCAGCAGCGGCTGGTGGGGGCAAGCGATAGGCCAGCCGACTATTGGCCGCTGGCGCCGTGCCGGGCATTTCCTGGCGAAAGCCACGGGACTGCAGTTGGCCATTACAGCCGGGCTGATGCCCTTGCTGGCGCTCATCTTTCACGAGATATCCCTGGCGTCGCCGCTGGCCAACGCTTATGCCATTCCCATCATCAGTCTGATCGTGACGCCGCTGGCGTTGTTGTCGGCGGGCGCTGCCGCAATTCCCGGCCTGGGCTTTGTCGCCGCAGCGTGCGCCTGGCTGGGCCATGCCGCGCTGGATCTGATGATGACGCCCACAGTCTGGCTATCGGATTGGCATGCGGCCAGTTTCACGGTTGCTGCGGCGCCTCTAGGCCTGACTGTGTTGGCATTGTTGGGCCTGGGCGTGGCGACCTTGCCTTACGGCTTGCCGGGCAGGCGCCTGGCCTGGCTGCTGATGGCGCCCGCCTTGTGCTGGCTGCCCAAGCGGCCCCTGCATGGCGATTGGACCTTGCATGCGCTGGATGTGGGGCAGGCCAGCGCTATTGTTATCCAGACTGCCAGCCATACCTTTCTGTTTGACACTGGCCTGCGCAGCAGCCCAACATCGGACAGCGGGGCCCGCATCATCTGGCCTTTCCTGCGTTCGCAAGGCATATCCAGGCTGGATGCGATGATTGTTTCGCATGCCGACATCGATCATGCGGGTGGCGCGCGCAGTGTGTTGCAAGCAGTGCCGGTTCAGCAGTCCTTCAGCTCGTTTGACCTCCACAGTTATTTGAAGCGCGAGGCCGCTTTGCTGGGCATGCCGGGTGAATTTCCGCCCACGCCTTTGGCAATGTCGCCTTGTCAGTACGGCATGAGCTGGTACATAGACGGCGTTTCCTTTGAATTCCTGTGGCCGCTAAAAAATCCGGCCGATGCAAGGTCGCGCAAGCGCAAGCGCAGCAATGCACAAGCCTGTGTTCTGCGCCTGCGTGGGGAACATCACTCGGCCTTGCTGCCGGCCGATATCGGCGCAGCGCAAGAAGCCGCTCTGCTTGACCGGGGGCTGGAACATATCGACATAATCCTGGCGGCGCATCACGGCTCCAAGTCCTCATCCAGCCAGGCTTTCGTGCATGCCACGCAAGCGCTGCATGTGGTGGCCCAGGCGGGTGCCGGGAGCCGCTATGGTCATCCCAGCCCCGATACCCAGAAACGCTGGCAGAACAGCGGGGCGGCTTTCTGGCGCAGCGATCACCATGGCGCCATTAGTGTGCATTCGCGCGTCGATGGTTTGCAAGTGCGCAGCGAAAGGGTGGCGGCGCGTAGGTATTGGCAGACGCGCTGAGGGCTTGCACATTCAATCCGGATGGAGGATGATAGTTTTTGTCCGTCCACAAGATGGCCAACAGAAGCAGCGCCTGAAAATTCCACAAGACATTTTCGCGAGCAAAAATGAGACAAGCACTTCCTTTACGGCTGCATGTACCCGAGCCCTCTGCGCGGCCCGGCCACGCCACTGATTTTTCCTATTTGCGCCTGGCTCCCGCCGGCTCTGTGCGCAAGCCTCCCCTGGACACCTCCGCCGCCGATACCGCCGATCTGGCCTATACGTTGGTGCGCGTACTCGACGACGACGGCCTGGCCGTGGGGCCATGGGCCGAGCCCGTCGATCCCGATGTGTTGCGCAAGGGCTTGCAAGCCATGATCAAGACGCGCATTTACGATGCGCGCATGCTGATCGCCCAGCGGCAAAAAAAGATGTCCTTCTATATGCAAAGTCTGGGCGAAGAGGCCATAGGCACGGCGCAGATGCTGGCCCTGTCGCCGGGCGATATGTGCTTTCCTTCTTACCGTCAGCAGAATCTGCTGATCGTGCAAGACGTACCCCTGGTCGAGATGATGTGCCAGCTCTTTTCAAATGACTGCGACCGCCTGAAAGGCCGGCAGATGCCCGTCATGTATTCCATGCGCGAGCGCGGATTTTTTTCGATATCGGGCAACCTGGCGACGCAATTTGTGCAGGCTGTGGGCTGGGCCATGGCCTCGGCCATACAGGGCGACAGCAAAATTGCATCTGCCTGGATAGGCGATGGGGCAACCGCCGCCGCCGACTTTCAGACTGCACTGACGTTCGCTCATGTGTACCAGGCGCCGGTTATTCTTAACGTCATCAACAATCAGTGGGCCATTTCCACCTTTCAGGCCCTGGCCGGAGGCGAAAGCACCACGTTTGCCGCACGAGGCGTTGGCAGTGGCATTGCCTCGCTGCGAGTGGACGGCAACGATTTTCTGGCTGTCCTCGCGGCGTCCAAATGGGCCGTTGAACGAGCTCGCGGCAATCTGGGTCCGACGCTGATCGAATGGGTCACTTACCGGGCGGGGGCGCATTCCACTTCCGACGATCCGTCCAAGTACCGCCCGGCCGACGACTGGGCCCGCTTCCCTCTGGGTGACCCCATAGAGCGGCTAAAGCAGCATCTTATCGGCCTGGAAGCCTGGTCGGAAGAAGAGCAACATCGTACGCAGAAAGAATACGAAGCTGAAGTCATTGCCGCGCAGAAGCAGGCGGAAGGCCATGGCACGCTGGCCACGGGCCAGACGTCCGGTGTCGAAACCATGTTCGAAGATGTCTATAAAGACATGCCGTGGCACTTGCGTCGCCAGCTCCGGCAACTGGGGGCGTGATCATGGATAAGCGTTCAGTACAACAGGCGACTACGTCCATGACCATGATCCAGGCCCTGCGTTCGGCCATGGATGTCATGCTGGAACGCGACAGCAACGTCGTGGTGTTCGGCCAGGATGTTGGTTACTTCGGCGGCGTGTTCCGTTGTACCGAGGGCCTGCAGGCCAAGTACGGCACGTCGCGCGTTTTCGATGCGCCCATTTCCGAGGGCGGCATCGTGGGCGTGGCGGTGGGCATGGGCGCATACGGCCTGCGGCCAGTGTGCGAGATCCAGTTCGCCGATTATTTCTACCCCGCATCCGACCAGATCGTGTCGGAGGCCGCGCGGCTGCGCGATCGGTCGGTGGGCGAATTCATTGCGCCCATGACCATCCGCATGCCTTGCGGCGGCGGCATTTA
>DATCYE010000344.1:0-6396 GCA_036570485.1 Pusillimonas sp.
GCTGGGGCTATCGTCCATACTGACCATACTTATTTTTGGACACGATTCGCTGGCTTCGCTGTCCCTGAAAATGTTCGAAACCTCCGAGCATTTCACTCTGATGGCCATTCCTTTCTTCGTGCTGGCAGGCGCCTTCATGACCACGGGCGGCGTGGCCAAGCGCATGATCCGCTTCGCCATCGCAGTGGTGGGCCATTTGCATGGCGGTTTAGCAATTGCGTCGGTGCTGGCCTGCTGCCTGTTCGCCGCCGTATCGGGGTCCTCGCCGGCCACGGTGGTGGCGGTGGGGTCTATCGTCATCGCCGGCATGGTGCGTTCGGGCTACCCGCAGTCTTTCGCCGCCGGCGTCATCTGCAACGCGGGTACGCTGGGCATCCTGATACCGCCGTCCATCGTCTTGGTGGTTTACGGCGCGGCAACCGAAACATCGGTGGGCAAGTTGTTCATGGCGGGGGTGATTCCTGGCCTGGTGCTGGGCTTTCTGTTGATGCTGGCCATATACATTGTGGCGCGCGTCAAGAACCTGCCGCGCCAGCCGCGCGCCTCACTAAAAGAAGCGCTGGTGGCAGGCCGTGATTCCATCTGGGGGCTGATGCTTATCATCATCATCCTTGGCGGCATCTACGGGGGCATATTCACGCCGACCGAGGCGGCGGCGGTTGCGGCGGTCTACGCCTTCTTTGTGGCCGTATTCGTGTACCGCGACATCGGCATGCGCAAAGTTCCCGATGTACTGATGGATGCCTCCAAGGTGACCATCATGCTAATGTTCATTATCGTCAATGCGCTGCTGTTTGCGCATGTGCTAACGACAGAACGCATCCCACAAGCCATTGCAGAGCAGATCGTGGCCTGGGATATGGCGGCATGGCAGTTCCTGATTGTCGTGAACATTTTGCTGCTTATCGCAGGCATGTTCATGGAGCCGACGGGCATTATCCTTATCCTTGCACCGATTTTGTTCCCGATAGCGATGCAGTTGGGAATCGATCCAGTGCACTTGGGGATCATCTTTGTGGTGAACCTTGAAATCGGGATGGTGACGCCGCCTATAGGATTGAACCTGTTCGTCACGGCGGGGATAACAAAGATGACGATAGGACAGGTCATCCGCGCAGCCTCGCCATGGCTTATGATTTTGCTGGCCTTCCTGGTGCTGGTAACGTATGTGCCGGCAATATCGCTGTGGCTGCCAGAGCTGGGGTTCTTCTAAGGGATGCGCGCTGATCCGCTTACGCGGATCAGCGTCTGGCTACCACCCTGCCCACGTGCTTTAGCAGGCCCAAAAATGTCAGCCCCCATGCGGCAAGCGCCAAGACGTAAAAAATCCCCGGCACATAAGACAGAAACTTGAAACCCATTGCCTGATTCATCTCGGATGTGCTGGCCGCATACATCCCCAGCGGGAACACCGCCCCCCAATACAGCGGATCGTAGCGGAATGGAAAGCGCTTATACCCATAGCGCCACAACCCCAATAACAACAGCATCGGTATCCACCAGGTGCCCGTAGCCCAATAAAATATCGTGAACCCCTTCAGGAAAGGCAGCAGCGAAACCAGATAAGGCGCGTCCGAAGCATTCATGATCAGCAAAGAACCCGCCAGGGTGGAAATTGCCATCGCTCCCATGTTTATCCAGTACGGCGGAGTCAAATCGTCGGGCGAAAGGCGAAAATAGGTGTATCGATAAAAAATCAAGGACATCATCCAGATGTACAGCATGCCGCCCCACAGCCACATCGACAGCGCCAGAAAATTCAGTTCCAGCCGATAAGGTTGCCCCGTGGTGGCAGCCAGCAATGCGCTGGACACGGCTATGGACTGGGTCGCCACCACGGCAAGCAGCCAGCCGCCGTTGATGCCGCGATCCAGCGTGGGTTTATCGCGCTTTACGGGCAACACGGTGAAGATGGTGTAAGTAAACCCGAACCACAGCACCAGTGCCACCGCCCAAAAAATCTGACCGATCTGCGCGTTATGCGCCAGCACCATATATTGCGACCCCAGGATGGCGGTGGCCGCTACGGTGGTAAAGAAGCCGGGGCCGCGCAAATGATCCACCATATCGCCAAAGAACGATCGCGGATAGCGAGCCGCGCGCAAGATGCTAAGCACGCACAAAATGGCGAACAAAACATTATTCAGCAGGAACAGCGCCTGCGCAATAGCGTCTTTTCCCAGCAAATGGGCCGCCAGCGAGACGATGCCGGTGGCCATGACTATGCCGAAATTTGCCGGCGACATGGCCATCAACCCACCGCATCCGCGATTCTCCTCTTCATTGAAAGGCACTGCCGGTAAAGAATTATTTTCAACGGTAGAAGGAAGCATGGATGTATTGCGCAAGGTCGCGCCGGTTTAGTCGAACAGAACGCATTCTAGGGCTTGTCGCCGCTAAAAGGAAAGCCCGCCGAAAGTACAGGTTAAAATGCCTGGTTAATTTGAATATGGCGGCCCTCGGCTGCCGAACCGTATCAGGAATAGCTATGGAAGCCGAACGCCAGAACCAACTTGCCGCCCGCCTGGAAGACTACGCCGAGCGTCAGGCCGCCCTTCGGGGGTATCTTTGACTACGATGCCAAAGAAGAACGCCTGCACGTCGTAAACGCCGAGCTTGAAAGCGCCGACGTCTGGAACAATCCCAAGCATGCCCAAGAGCTAGGGCGCGAAAAAAAAGCCCTGGAAACCGTCGTTCAGACACTCTCTGAAATCGCCAACGGCCTGGCCGATGCGCAAGAACTGTTCGATCTTGGCGCTGAAGACGACGACGAAGCCACCCTGGCCGCTGTCGAGCACGACACCGACGCCATAGGAAAACGCCTGGAAGAGCTTGAATTCCGCCGCATGTTCTCCAATCCGGCCGATCCGCTTAATTGCTTTATGGATATCCAGGCCGGTGCCGGCGGGACCGAAGCCCAGGACTGGGCCTCTATGCTGCTGCGCCAATACCTGCGTTATTGCGAAAACAAAGACTTCAAGGTCGAAGTGCTTGAAGAGTCCCACGGCGAAGTCGCGGGCATCAAATCCGCCACCATCAAGGTCGAAGGCGAATACGCCTTTGGCTTCTTGCGTACCGAAACCGGCGTGCATCGCCTGGTGCGCAAAAGCCCCTTCGACTCGGCCAATGGCCGCCATACCTCGTTTGCCAGCGTATTCGTCTATCCAGAAGTCGACGATTCGGTCGACATCGAAGTCAATCCGGCCGATTTGCGCGTCGACACCTACCGTGCCAGCGGCGCGGGCGGTCAGCACATCAACAAGACCGATTCGGCCGTGCGGATTACGCACGCCCCCACAGGCATCGTCGTACAGTGCCAAAACGATCGGTCGCAGCACCGCAACCGCGCCGAAGCCATGCAAATGCTTAAATCGCGTCTGTACGAGCTGGAAATGCGCCAGCGCATGGCCGAGCAGCAGAAAATGGAAGACGCCAAGACCGACGTGGGCTGGGGCCACCAGATCCGTTCTTATGTTTTGGATCAAAGCCGCATCAAAGACTTGCGCACCAACGTCGAAATCTCGAACACCCAGAAAGTGCTGGATGGCGATCTGGATCCATTCATACAGGCAAGCCTGAAACAAGGAGTCTAAACATGGAAGCAACGACCGTTGCCATCGTTACCGGCGCATCGCGTGGCCTGGGCCAGGCTCTGGCACTGGGCCTGCTGCAGCCCGGCACCCGTCTTATGACGGTTGCGCGCAGCCACGACGAAGCCCTGGACGCGCACGCGAAAGCATCCGGCTGCCCGCTACAGCAGGTGCAAACCGATTTGGCGAACCCGGCAGCGGCCGAACGCGTGGCACAGCAAATCGTCGCCAGCCTGCCCAGCGGTGCGAAGCGCTATTTGCTTATCAATAACGCCGGCACGGTCGATCCCATCAACCAGGCCAGCGAACTGCACAGCGCTGCAGCCATCACCGCCGCTTTCAACCTTAACGTCACCAGCGTCATCCTGCTGACTGCGGCCTTTCTGCGGGCCGTAAAGCCCTTGCAGGCCGACTGCCGCATACTGAATATATCGTCTGGCGCGGGTCGCAACCCCATGCCGGGCTGGGGCGTCTACTGCGCCACCAAAGCCGCGCTGGACCACTACACCCAGGTATTGCATGCTGAAAACCACGGCGTGCGCATCGCGGCTCTGGCGCCAGGCGTCATCGACACCGGCATGCAAGAAAAAATACGTGGCAGCCATGCCAACGACTTCCCCAGCGTTGAACGCTTCGCGCAAATGCACGAACAAGGCCAATTGTCTTCCCCAGCCGATGTGGCTGCCCGCATTCTGCGCTATATCGATCACGACAGCTTCGGCGCAACCGTGCTCGACGACATCCGAAATTACGCTTAAATCATCCACTATGAACGAATCTACGCCATCCACACCCGCCACCGACGAAAACCACCTGATCGCCGAGCGCCGTGGCAAACTGATGAAACTGCGCGCCGATGGCGTGGCCTACCCTAACGATTTCCGCCCCGACAGCCTGTCGGCCGACTTGCATAATGCCTACGATGAACAAGACAAGGAAGCGCTGGCCCAGATCGGCAAACAGGTAAAAGTAGCCGGCCGCATGATGCTCAAGCGCGTCATGGGCAAAGCCAGCTTTGCAACCCTGCAAGACAGTTCCGGTCGCATCCAGGTTTTCCTGGACAAGAACAATCTGGGCGAAGAACTTTACGCCCAGTTCAAGACCTGGGACATCGGCGACATTCTGGCGGTGGAAGGCACCATATTCAAAACCAATAAAGGTGAGCTCTCGGTGCATGCGGCCTCGATCCGCCTGTTGACCAAATCGCTACGCCCCCTGCCCGATAAATTCCACGGTGTGTCTGACCAGGAACTACGCTATCGTCAGCGCTATGTCGACCTGATCATGACCGAGGAAACGCGCAACACCTTTGTTGCCCGCAGCAAGGCCATAGGCAGCATACGTCAGTTCATGCTGAACGCCGGCTTTCTGGAAGTTGAAACGCCCATGCTGCACCCCATACCGGGCGGCGCCGCAGCCAAGCCTTTCGTTACGCATCACAACGCGCTGGACATGGAAATGTTCCTGCGCATTGCCCCCGAGCTTTATTTGAAGCGACTGGTGGTGGGCGGTTTTGACCGCGTATTCGAGGTCAACCGCAATTTCCGCAACGAAGGCGTCAGTCCGCGGCACAATCCTGAATTCACCATGATGGAATTCTATGCGGCCTATACCGACTACCGTTGGCTGATGGATTTCACTGAAGCCATCATACGCGAAGCAGCCATTGCCGCCACCGGCAGCGCGGTACTTAACTACCAAGACAAACCTCTGGACCTTAGCCAGCCTTTCGACCGGCTAACCATCACTCAGGCCATTCTTAAATACGCACCCTCTTACACCGAAGCGCAGCTGCAGGACGAAGCCTTTCTGCGCACCGAACTTAAGCGCCTGGGCGCCGATGTAAACGGCCCGGTTCTGGCGCGTGCCGGCTTGGGCGCACTGCAATTGGCGCTATTCGAGGAAACCGCCGAATCCAAGCTGTGGAATCCCACCTACATCATCGACTATCCCGTCGAAGTCTCGCCGCTGGCCCGCGCCTCGGACACCGAGCTAGGCATTACCGAACGCTTCGAGCTGTTCATCACCGGGCGCGAAATTGCCAATGGTTTCTCTGAGCTGAACGATCCCGAGGATCAGGCTGCGCGCTTCCTGGCTCAGGTCGACGCCAAAGATGCCGGCGACGAAGAGGCCATGTACTACGACGCCGACTACATCCGGGCGCTGGAATACGGCATGCCTCCGGCCGGCGGCTGCGGCATAGGCATCGACCGCCTGGTCATGCTGCTGACCGACAGCCCAAGTATCCGCGACGTTATTCTCTTTCCGCACCTGCGCCGCGAAGACTAAACGATGACTGGGGCACCGTGATTCGGTCGATTTCGATTTTTTCTCGGAAAAACTGCTGGATCGAAATGCCATTAAAGTGGCTTTTCCGTTTATGGAGCAGTCTACGACGCTTCAAGATCACGACAACACTTGGGTTGTGCGTGTCCCTTATGGAAACTCAGAGCGAGAACACGTTAAAGTCTCGTTCTTCGGGACGATTGCGTTCGGACAAGTGGGAGAGCCGTCCGCGATCTTCCTGATGTGGCGCTGCGCTCCAAGCCTTTGAGTGGCCTAATTCAGTGATGACGAGCAGGTGCCAGGCCACCTGCCTCCTTCGTCAGGCATCAGATGATGGCCTGCAGGCCCTTGTCGGCGATGAGATTGAGCAGCTTGAGCGCCGGCCCGGTGGGATGGGTTTCGCCTTGCTCCCACTTGCGCACCGTCGAGGCCGACGTGTGCAAATGAAGAGCGAACACCGGCTGGCTGAACTTCAGCGCTTCGCGCAGGCGTTTGATGTCGGCAGCACTGAGTTCCCGCA
>DATCYE010000345.1:0-10937 GCA_036570485.1 Pusillimonas sp.
AACCCAGCGCCAAGAGGCCGATCAAGTCGAGATTCTGTCGGGCGTGTACCAGGGCGTGACCACCGGCACCCCCATCGCGCTGCTTATCCGCAATACCGATGCGCGCAGCAAAGACTACAGCAATATTGCCGACACCTTTCGTCCGGGCCACGCCGACTACACCTATTGGCGCAAGTTCGGCGAGCGCGACCCGCGCGGAGGCGGACGTTCGTCGGCCCGCCTGACCGCACCCAGCGTTGCGGCTGGCGCCATCGCCAAGAAGTGGCTGGAACAGAATCACGGAATAAAGGTGCGCGGCTACATGAGCCAGCTCGGACCCATCCCGATTCCCTTTCAGTCCTGGGACGAGGTACCCAACAATCCCTTTTATGCGCCCAATGCGCAAATTGTGCCCGAACTCGAAGCCTATATGGATCAGTTGCGGCGCGACGGCGATTCCATCGGCGCGCGCATCGAGGTCGTGGCCGAGAACCCGCCGGCGGGCTGGGGCGAGCCTTTATATGACCGCCTGGATGCCGACATCGCGCATGTCATGATGGGGCTGAACGCGGTAAAAGGGGTGTCGATAGGCGCAGGCTTCGATTGCATTGCGCAGCGCGGTTCGGAGCACGGCGATGAAATCACGCCCGATGGTTTTCTGTCCAACCATGCCGGCGGCGTGCTGGGCGGTATTTCGTCAGGCCAGGCCATCACTGTATCCATCGCCATCAAGCCCACATCCAGCATTCGCGTTGAACGTCGCTCTGTCAATCGCGCCGGCGAACCCGTCTCCGTGCAGACTCTGGGCCGGCACGATCCCTGCGTAGGCATACGCGCGACGCCTATTGCCGAAGCGCTGCTTGCCATTGTGCTGATGGATCACGCCTTGCGCCATCGCGCCCAATGCGGAAAATGAACCTTGTTGCTTGAAAGGAGCTCTACTGCCATGAAGAAAAAATTCTTTGCGATTCGTCCGCTTGCCGCCGCCGCAGCGCTTGCGACTCTTGCCGTGCTCGGCGCTTGCGCAGCTGTTCAGACCACAGATTCCGGCACAGTGGGGGTAGAGCGCAAGCAATACATGTCCAGCATGGTTTCCGAAGCGGCACTAGAGCAGGAAGCCGCTCAGCAATACAGCAGCCTGATAGGGCAAGCCAAGGCTCAAGGCGCCTTGGATACCGACGCGGCGCAAACCGCAAGAGTGAAAGCCATTTCTCAGAAACTCATCCGGCAGGTTGGGGTGTTTCGTCCGGACGCCGCCAAGTGGAACTGGCAAGTCCACGTGCTTAAATCCAACGACGTCAACGCATGGTGTATGCCAGGCGGAAAAATGGCCGTCTACACCGGCCTGATCGACCGGATCAAACCTTCCGATGCCGAACTGGCGGCTGTGATCGGTCATGAAATGGCGCACGCCTTGCGCGAGCACTCCCGCGAACAGGTATCCCAGCAAATGGTCACGAATATGGGCCTGTCGGTATTGTCGGCAGTGACTGGGGCGGGCGCCACGGCCGACTTGGGCAACGCGCTCAGCGAAGTCATGTTTACCTTGCCCAATAGCCGCACCCATGAAGCCGAGGCTGATCGCATAGGCGTCGAGCTGGCAGCCAGGGCGGGCTACGATCCGCGTGCCGCCGTCACGCTGTGGCAAAAAATGGGGGCCTTAAGCCAGGGCAGTGCGCCGCCCGAATTTCTGTCCACTCACCCGTCCGCAGCCAGCCGCTCGGCCGACCTGACCGAAGCAGCCAACAAGGTCATGCCCCTGTATCGCCAGGCGGGCGGCAAATAAAAGACAAGCGTCCCGGGCAGCTCGGATTTTGCAGGCTCGGGGCCTTAGCGGCGTGTAAGCGGTCACCCTGGATAGCGGCCAGGGTGTCACTGCTGATACCAGTATAAGAACTTGTCTTGTACCGGGTTTGCATGGTGGCATAATTAGCGGGAAGCTTTCTTGTTTATCTTTCCGAAGGGCATTCCCATGGCACAAACCCTGTACGACAAACTCTGGAATGCGCATATCGTGCACCAAGAGTCGGATGGCACCTGTTTGCTGTATATCGACCGTCACCTGGTTCACGAAGTGACCAGCCCGCAAGCATTTGAGGGCCTTAGCCTGGCCGGGCGCAAGCCGTGGCGGATAGGGGCCAATCTTGCCGTGGCCGACCACAACGTGCCCACGACCGACCGCAAGCAGGGCATACAAGATCCCATTTCCCGCTTGCAGGTCGACACGCTGGACGCCAACTGCGAAAAATACGGCATCACCGAATTCCGCATGAATGACCTGCGTCAGGGTATCGTGCACATCATCGGTCCCGAACAGGGCGCCACCCTGCCGGGCATGACGGTAGTTTGCGGCGATTCCCATACCAGTACGCACGGCGCTCTGGGCACCCTGGCTTTTGGCATCGGCACCTCCGAGGTCGAGCATGTGCTGGCAACCCAGACGCTGCTCATGAAAAAGAACAAAAGCATGCTCATCAAGGTCGAGGGTGAATTGCCTTTCGGCTGTACGGCCAAAGACCTGGTGCTGTACGTGATCGGCAAGATAGGTACGGCCGGCGGCACGGGTTATGCCATCGAATTCGGCGGCAGCACAGTGCGCGCCTTGTCGGTCGAAGGCCGTATGACGGTTTGTAATATGGCCATCGAAGCCGGCGCCCGCTCGGGCATGGTGGCCGTCGACCAAAAGACCATCGATTACTTCCGCGGCCGTCCGTATGCGCCATCGGGCGCGTTGTGGGATCAGGCGGTACAGTACTGGAACACCCTGCATTCCGATCCCGGCGCCAAGTTCGATCTGGTGGTCGAGATCGATGCTCGTGAAATAAGCCCGCAGGTATCGTGGGGCACTTCGCCGGAAATGGTCTTGTCGGTGGAAGCCCGCGTACCCGATCCCGACAAGGAAAAGGACGATGTGCGGCGCAGTGGCATGGAGCGCGCCTTGCAGTACATGGGTCTGAAACCCAACACACCGCTTACCGATATCAAGGTGGATCGCATTTTCATCGGCTCCTGCACCAATGCGCGCATTGAAGACTTGCGCGCGGCGGCGGTGGTGGCGCGCGGCAAGCGCGTAGCTTCGTCGGTCAAGCAGGCCATGGTGGTGCCGGGCTCGGGCCTGGTCAAGCTGCAGGCCGAACAAGAAGGTCTGGACAAGATATTTGTTGAGGCCGGCTTCGAGTGGCGCGAACCAGGATGCTCTATGTGTCTGGCCATGAACGCCGATCGTCTGGAGCCCGGCGAGCGTTGCGCATCCACCTCGAACCGCAATTTTGAAGGCCGTCAGGGGCAGGGCGGTCGAACGCATCTGGTCAGTCCGGCCATGGCTGCGGCCGCCGCCATTGCGGGCCATTTTGTCGACGTGCGAAATTTTCGATAGGAAGTCATCATGCAAGCATTTACCACCCATCATGGCCTGGTAGCGCCGCTCGACCGTGAAAACGTCGATACCGACCTGATCATTCCCAAGCAATTCCTCAAGTCCATCCAGCGCACGGGTTTCGGCCCCAATCTGTTCGATGAACTGCGTTACCTGGATCACGGCGAGCCGGGCATGGACAACTCCAAGCGTCCGCTGAATCCCGATTTCGTGCTCAACCAGCCGCGCTACCAGGGTGCCTCGATTTTGCTGGCCCGCAAGAATTTCGGTTGCGGCTCCAGCCGCGAGCACGCTCCCTGGGCGCTGACGCAATTCGGTTTTCGCGCCATTATTGCGCCGTCTTATGCCGATATTTTCTTCAACAACAGCTTCAAGAACGGCCTGCTGCCCATCGTGTTGCCGGAGCTTCAGGTGGCGCGGCTGTTTGATGAAGTCAAGGGCTTTGCGGGCTACAAACTGCGCATCGATCTGGAACGCCAGGTCGTTATTGCGCAGGACGGCCGCGAACTGGCGTTCGATGTCGAGCCTTTCCGCAAGCACTGTCTGATCAATGGCTTGGATGAAATCGGGCTTACGCTGCAAAAAGCCGATGCCATTCGCGCCTTCGAGGCCGAGCGCCTGGCGCGCCATCCCTGGCTGGAAGCGCGTCCCATCGCCTAAGGGGACTACCCGGTGCCCACCGGGTTTTTATCAATATGGACAAGGGCCGCGGCGACGCAGCCCTTTTCTGCGTATGGTGCGCACACATCAACTATTCAGGAAAATTTATGACTTACAAGATTGCTGTATTGCCCGGCGACGGAATTGGTCCCGAAATCACCGAGCAGGCCGTGCGCGTATTGGGCGCTCTGGGCCTGGATTTCGACTTGCAGACGGCGCCTGTGGGCGGCGCCGCTTATGCCCAGCAAGGACACCCGCTGCCGCCCAGCACGCTGGATCTGGCCAAGAGTTCGGCGGCCATTCTGTTCGGTGCCGTGGGCGACTGGCAGTACGACAGCCTGCCGCGTGAATTGCGTCCGGAACAGGCCATATTGGGCTTGCGTAAAGCGATGGGTCTATTTGCCAATCTGCGTCCCGCCATTTTGTATCCTCAGTTGGCCAATGCTTCGTCCTTGAAGCCCGAAGTGGTCGCAGGGCTGGACATTCTGATCGTGCGCGAACTGACCGGCGATATCTATTTCGGCCAGCCGCGCGGCGTGCGCGAAGTGAGCGATGGACCGTTCAAGGGGCAGCGCCAGGGCTATGACACCATGCACTACGCTGAATCCGAAGTGCGCCGCATCGCCCATGTGGCTTTTCAGGCGGCGCAAAAGCGCAGCAAGCGCTTGTGCAGCGTCGATAAGGCCAACGTGCTGGAAACCTCGCAATTCTGGCGCGATATCATGATAGACGTGGCTCGCGAATACGCCGATGTGCAGTTGTCGCACATGTATGTCGATAACGCCGCCATGCAGTTGGTGCGTGCGCCCAAGGAATTCGACGTCATTGTTACAGGTAATTTGTTCGGGGATATCCTTTCCGACGAAGCCGCCATGTTGACCGGTTCGATAGGCATGCTGCCTTCGGCTTCGCTCAATGCGTCCAACCAGGGGCTGTACGAACCCAGTCATGGTTCGGCACCTGACATCGCCGGCAAGAATATCGCCAATCCGCTGGCCACCATTTTGTCGGCCGCCATGTTGCTGCGTTATTCCCTGGATCAGAACGCCCAGGCTGCTCGTATCGAAGCCGCCGTCCAGTCGGTTCTGGAGCAGGGCCTGCGCACCGCCGACATCTACGAAAGCGGCACAACCAAGGTTTCCACCAGCGAAATGGGCGATGCCGTGCTGAAAGCATTAAAATAATGTTTCAGTACTGATTTTTCCAACTTTATTTTTATTTAAGCGACTTAACATGAGCCAAGCAGTAGGTTTAGTCGGTTGGCGCGGCATGGTGGGTTCGGTCCTCATGCAGCGCATGCGCGACGAGAACGATTTTTCCCTTTTCCAGCCGGTGTTCTTTTCCACCAGCAATGCCGGCGGGGCCGCTCCCGCCTGGGCCGATGGCGCGGGCGCCTTGCAAGACGCCTATGACATCGATGCGCTGAAAAAGCTGCCCGTCATTCTCACCGCTCAGGGCGGCGACTACACTACGGCCGTGTATCCCAAGCTGCGCGCGGCAGGCTGGGACGGCATCTGGATCGATGCCGCCAGCACACTGCGCATGGCCGACGATGCCATCATCGTGCTTGACCCGGTCAACCGTCCCGTGATCGACGCTGCGCTCAAGCGCGGAGTCAAGAATTACATCGGCGGCAACTGCACGGTCAGCTGCATGCTCATGGGCCTTGCAGGCCTGTTCAACCAGGACCTGATCCAGTGGATGAGTAGCATGACCTATCAGGCGGCTTCAGGCGGCGGGGCGCAGCACATGCGTGAACTGCTTACCCAGTTCGGCCTGCTCAATAGTTCGGTCAAGCACTTGCTTGACGATCCCGCGTCGGCCATTTTGGAAATCGATCGCGGCGTCCTGCAGGCGCAGCAAGATCCCGGCCTGCCGCAGCAGCAGTTCGGCGTCCCGCTGGGCGGCAACCTTATTCCCTGGATCGACAAGGATCTGGGCAATGGCATGTCGCGTGAAGAATGGAAGGCCGAAGCCGAAACCAATAAGATACTCGGGCGCGGGCAGGCCTTCGGCACGGCTGCAACCCCTATCGATGGTCTGTGCGTACGCATCGGAGCCATGCGTTGCCACAGCCAGGCATTGACCATCAAGCTCAAGCGCGACGTCCCGCTCGATGAGATCACCGACATTCTGCGCGAAGGCTCCAAGTGGGCCAAGGTCATTCCCAACGAGCGCGACGCCACCATGCAGCAACTGACTCCGGTTGCCGTGACCGGCACACTCGATATTCCTGTGGGCCGCTTGCGCAAAATGTCGATGGGGCCGGAATATTTAAGTGCTTTTACGGTAGGCGATCAGCTATTATGGGGTGCAGCCGAACCGCTGCGCCGTATGTTGCGAATTACTTTGGGTGAACTCTAAAAATGCAAATGTCCCGCTGTGTGCTGTCGTCTACTGCGTTAGTCTTCAATACTAAACCTTTGGTCGGGGCACTGGCGGCGGCATTGCTGGCATGCTCCACTTCGTATGCGGCCGGCTTTGGGCATTCGCGCATCGTGTCTGCGTTGGGCCAGCCGCTACGCATCGACGTGCCGATTACCCAGCTCAGCTCTGACGATTTACGCTCACTGGCCGTGCGGCCGGCACCGGCTGCCGACTGGAAACAGGCCGGTCTGGTTCCGCCTGTCGATCTGGCCAGCATGCAAATGCAGTTGACCGACGGCTACACGCCGGGCACCAAGGTGCTGCAGCTGCGCTCCAGCCAAGTGTTCGACCGGCCCGTGGCCGACTTGCTGCTCGATGTGCGCACCGCCTCGGGCCAGCAGCGCTATCAGGTCAGCCTGCTGACCCAGGCCGGTCCCGAATCCATGGCGGCTCACAGCAGTTCGGCGCTGCGCGGCTCCGGCCAGCAGACCGGTATGCAGCAGGCTGCGCAAAAGTCCATTAACGTCAGGCCGGGCGACACCATGTTCGCGATCGCGCTGCGTAATGCAGTGCCTGGCGTAAGCGTCTATCAAATGATGATGGCGCTTCAACGGGCCAATCCTGGGGCTTTCATCCACGACAACGTCAATCTGGTCAAGGCCGGCGCAACGCTTTCCGTGCCAGGCATGGCCGAACTTACGGCCATCTCCGACAAGGAAGCCCGGCGTTTATTCCAGCAGCAAGCGCAGGCGTTTGCCTTGTACAGGCAGCGCCTGGCGGGCAATACGTCCGCAGTAGGCCAGGAAGCCGGCGCGGCCTCGTCGGGCACGGTATCCGCAGCCGGCCAGCCTGTGCCGCAGGAAGCCGCCAAGCAGCCGCAAGATCAACTGCGCCTGTCCGGTAAGCAGCCCGCTACGAGCGGACAAGCGGGGGCCGGCGCAGCGGCAGGGGCTGCCGGTTCGGCGGCTGCGGGGGGCGATGCCGATGCGCGTGCCGACGACCGCGTTGCCGCGCGCAAGGGCGTGCAAGATTCAGAACAGCGTGTTTCCCAGCTTGAGCAGAACGTCAAGCATCTTAACGAGGCATTGCAGTCTCAGGGCAGTGCCGCCACGGATCTGGTCGTCGGCGGCGCCAAGGGCCTGGGGCAGACCTTGGCCGATGCAGCCAGCGCGGTTACCGGCTCTTCGTCGGCAACGGACACGTCCGAAACGGACAAGAGCACAGCTGCGCAGGCAGGCGTCGGCACGACCGGTCAGGCCGGCAATGGCACCAGCCAGAGCTCGGCCGCAGGCAAGGGTGCTAGCGCTGAAAATGCCGCAGCCGGCGCGGCGGGCGGGACTTCCGCAGGCCAGGCCGGCTCCGGCACAACAGCAGCATCGGCCGGTGACAAAGGCAATGGTTCAAGCGAGGCAGCAGGCGGCTCGTCTACAACGGGCGGCAATAGCGGTGCTGCTTCCGCGGAATCGGGCCAAGGCGGGGCTGCGGCCAATGCGTCGGCCAGCGGTTCTGCGGCGGACGGCAAAGCCGCGCAGCAAGCAGGTAATGGCACAGCGCCGGGCGCCGCCGATGCTGCAAGCGCAGCCTCCGCAGCCGGCGGCTCGGCCAGCAATAAGGCCGGAAATGCCTCGGCCTCGGGGGCGGGCACTACAGGCAATGTAAACAATGGCGCTTCCGCCGGCACCGAGGGTGCGAACGGAACGGCTCAAACAGACTCTACAAAGGCGGAACAGACCGTGTCGTGGTTACAAGAGCATATGCTGGGCGTTATTACCGGCGTGCTGGCATTTATTGTTTTGATCATTGCCTGGCTGCTGCGACGCGCCAATACCGCGCGCGAGGACGGCCGCGACGATCATCACGGCGTCATCACCGAGGCTATGGTCCAGGAAAAGCTTGATCAAATCACGCTCGACCTAGAGAACCCCTCGTCGGGCCCTCGCTCGCGTTAACAGGCGTCAAGAGATCATGCCGCGTGTGGCATTAGGCATAGTCTACGACGGGTCAAGATGGTTGGGTTGGCAAACCCAGCGTGGCGGGCGAACAGTGCAAGATACGCTTGAGGCGGCGCTTGCGCAGTTTCTGGCCCAGCCGGTCGGCACCATATGCGCGGGGCGCACCGACACCGGAGTGCACGCGCTGGGACAGGTCGTGCATCTGGATACGCCCGTTCAAAGGCGCATGGAATCCTGGGTCAGAGGTCTGAACGCCTTGCTGCCCGACAGCATTGCGGTGCAGTGGGCGCAAGCCGTGCCCGACGAGTTCCATGCCCGCTTCTCGGCACTGTCCCGCAGCTACATCTATCTGGTGCGCAACGCCCGACAACGCTCGCCCTTGATGCATGCCAGAGCGGGCTGGGTCTATCATTCGCTCGACTTGGCACGCATGCGCCAGGCCGCCAACCGGCTGGTGGGCGAACATGACTTCAGCAGTTTTCGATCGTCTCAATGCCAGGCGGCCAGTCCTGTGCGTACCTTGCAGGCACTGGACATTGTTCAGCATGGCGATTATTTCCTGTTCACATTCAAGGCCAATGCTTTCCTGCACCATATGGTGCGCAACCTGATGGGCGCGCTCCTGTATGTGGGGCAGGGCCGCCAGGAGCCCGTCTGGATGGATGATCTGCTTGCTCAGCGCGACCGTCGGCGGGCTGCGCCCACCTTTGCACCCGATGGCTTGTACCTGGCGAATGTAGAGTATCCGGCCGGGTTTTCATTGCCTATCGTCGACGCCGCCGCAGCGCTTTTTTTGCACTTGGGTATCCCGCCTGTGAGGACCAGGGGCTTATACCAAGAGTAAAGTCAGCGGGTATCGTATAGAATTCACCCGTTTCTGCCCCCTCGCGCACCGGCCTGTGTGCGCTGTCGTCGGGCGTCTTATCCTTACCCCTCGTTAAGTGGGACCCATGAAATTCCTTCTGTCTTTATCCAAAACCATCGACGCCATCAATGTCAAGGTTGGGCAAGCCGTCATCTGGCTTACTCTGCTGGTTGTCTTGGTAAGTGCCACTAATGCCGTAGTGCGTAAAGTATTCAGCGTAAGCTCCAACGCGTGGCTGGAACTGCAATGGTATTTGTTCGGCGCTATCTTTTTACTGGCCGCAGGCTATACCTTTTTGCGCAACGAGCACGTGCGGGTCGACGTGCTGGCTCAAAAGTTTTCCAAGCGCACCCAGATAAAAATAGAAATATTCGGTGTCTTGTTCTTCTTGTTTCCG
This sequence comes from Pusillimonas sp., assembly GCA_036570485.1. Lineage (GTDB taxonomy): Bacteria > Pseudomonadota > Gammaproteobacteria > Burkholderiales > Burkholderiaceae_B. The sequence continues at coordinate 9,597 of DATCYE010000345.1, forward strand.
GCATGCGCGCTTATCTTCTGGCTGTCTTTGCCATTCTTTTACCAGTCTTTCGTGCTGCACGAACTGTCGTCCAATACCGGTGGCCTGATCCGCTGGCCCGCAAAACTGCTGATTCCCGTCGGATTTTTCCTGCTTATCCTGGCGGGGGTGTCTCACTTGATAAAGTGCATAGGCTTTTTGCGTGGTGCATGCCCCGATCCGCTAGCGCGCCAGCATGCCAAGACGGCTGAAGAAGAACTGGCCGAAGAAATATTGCGGCAGGCGCAACTAGATGCTCCGCAGGCCACCGATAACAACACCACAGCAAGCAAGGGCCATTAATCATGGAGTTTTTTGTCGATAACCTGGCTCCAATCATGTTTATCAACCTGATTGTGTTTTTGCTGTTGGGTTTCCCCGTTGCTTTTTCGCTGGCCGCCAACGGCATCCTATACGGTTTGGTCGCCATCGATCTTGGCCTTATGCAGCCCGCCTTGTTCCAGGCTTTGCCGCAGCGCGTGTTCGGCATTGTGGCCAACGATACGCTGCTGGCTGTTCCCTTCTTTACCCTGATGGGCCTCATACTCGAACGCTCGGGCATGGCCGAAGACCTGCTCGAAACTGTGGGGCAGTTGTTCGGTCCCATCCGTGGCGGCCTGGCGATTGCCGTAGTGCTGGTGGGTGCCATGCTGGCGGCTACCACCGGGGTGGTTTCCGCCTCGGTGATTTCCATGGGGCTTATATCGCTGCCCATCATGCTGCGTTATGGCTACGACCGCAGGCTTGCCACTGGCGTTATCGCGGCGTCGGGAACCTTGTCGCAAATCATTCCACCTTCGCTGGTACTCATTATTCTGGCCGACCAGTTGGGCCGCTCCATAGGCGATATGTACCGGGGCGCGATGATACCTGGGTTGCTGCTGGCCAGTGCCTATATTGCCTATGTCGTCATCATTTCCTTCATCCGGCCGGGCAGCGCGCCCGCGCTGCCCGAAGAGGCCCGCATTTACGTCAAGCCCGATGGCAGTCGGGGTTTGCGTTCGCTGGCGGTGCTAACCATCATTGCCTCAACGGTGTCGTATTTTGCTACCCAGCACTACTTTAGCGAACACACCCAGGTGCCGGTCGATGAGCGCGTGGTGATCAGCCTGATGGCATGGGGCATTACCGCGCTGATCATCGCGCTGGTCAATAAAGTGCTGCGCCTGGGCCTGCTGTCCGAAATTGCCGAACGCGTCACGTTTGTGATGATTCCGCCGCTGTTCCTGATTTTTCTGGTTTTGGGCACTATTTTCATAGGCGTGGCCACCCCCACAGAAGGCGGCGCCATGGGCGCGGTCGGCGCGCTGGTCATGGCGGTTT
>DATCYE010000346.1:0-5060 GCA_036570485.1 Pusillimonas sp.
GCCCGCCATCGCCCCAACAGGGGCTGCCGGCCATTCCCACGCCCGTCGACCGGCAAACCATATCGGGCGAACTGCTGGAGCGTGTCCCTAGGCTGTTCGAGCTGTGGTCATGGTCGGACAACTCGGCCACCCGCTTGCCGGCCAAGCTGCCCGATCCCACACGGCCGCTGCCTAGCGTACAAAATTTGGATCTGGCTGCATACGGCGCGGCAACCGGCTTGAACTTCATCCCTGCCGTCCTGGCTCAAACTGGCGCGGCAAGCCCTGCGGACAGCACAAGCGGTAGCGCGCCGCTATTGCATGAATGGCCCGAGCCCTCGCTGGATTCGGACAAGAACCGCGGTTACGCGCTGCAATGGTTCGGCTTTGCCGCCATCGCGGCCATCGCCTGGCTCGTCATCGCCTGGCGCGCCCTGCGCCGCAAATCGCCTCATACTTCGTAAGGAACCATAGTGGTCACCCCATCTTCCCCAGCACCGCAACAAACCCGCAAGCCACGATCCGCATGGCCTTTGTATCTTATTGTGGCCATGAGCCTGGCGCCGGTTATCTTGGCCCTGCTGGCCTACTATGTGCCTTCGCTGGGTTTACGTCCGCACGACAGCACCAACTACGGAACGCTAGTTCAGCCGCAACGGCACATTCCCAGCGCGCAAGCGCTGCCGCTGACCACCCTGGACGGCCAGCCTTTCGATCTGGCCAGCCTGGACGGCAAATGGCTGCTGGTCAGCGCCGACGCCGCTGCCTGCCCCGAATCTTGCGTTAGAAAGCTGTTTATTCTGCGCAACTCACACGCCAGCCAGGGTAAGGAAGTAGAACGCCTGGCCCGCATCTGGTTCCTGATGGATAAAGGCACTGTGCCCGATCAAGTACTGGAAGCCTATAGGGGCACCAACATGGTGTTGGCCGATCCCGAAAAATTGGCTGCCTTCCTGGCCCCGCAAGCCAGCGCGGCCGAACGCGAAGCGGCGCTCAAGGCTCCCATGTGGATCATCGACCCACTGGGCAACCTGATGATGCAGTTCCCCGCCGATGCCGATCCCATCTCGGTTCGCGACGATATCCGCAAACTTCTCCGCAACTCGCGCATTGGCTAGGAATATGGTCGAACGCATTACCTCGCGATACCGGAAGCTGGTGTTTGCCACCTGGTTCCTGACTCTGGATCTGATCATGTTCGGTGCCTTCGTGCGCCTGACCGACTCCGGTCTGGGCTGTCCCGACTGGCCGGGTTGCTATGGCAAGATCACCCCTATCGGGGCCAGCGGCCACATAGAACAAGCACTACAAGCCATGCCTTACGGCGCCGTCAGCTTTTCCAAAGCATGGATAGAAATGATCCATCGCTATGTAGGCTCGATACTGGGCATGATGATCATTGGCATCGTTTACATGGCCTGGCGCTATCGTCGCGAACTGGGCAACACCCCACGCCTGGCCATTGTTACGCTGATCGCCGTATGCGTGCAGGGGGCATTTGGCGCTTGGACCGTCACGCATCAGCTTATGCCTATCGTCGTTACCAGCCATTTGCTGGGCGGCATGCTGTTGCTGGCCTTGATGACCTGGCTTGCCGCCCGCGAGAAAACACACACCCCTATAGGCGCTCCGGCGGCGCGCTGGCGTGCGTGGATGGCTGGCGGACTGGTGCTGCTGTTCGTCCAGCTGGCGCTGGGCGGCTGGGTCAGCACCAACTACGCCGCACTGGCATGCATGGATTTTCCCACCTGCCACGGACAATGGCTGCCCGATATGGATTTCGACGGCGGCTATTCTCTGTTCAGAGGCTTGGGCCTGCTGCCTTCAGGCGAAATGATTTCCCAGAACGCCCTGACCGCCATCCACTGGGTACACCGTAATTTCGCATTCATCGTGTTTGCCTACTTGGGAACACTCGGATGGCGCATGCTGGCCGAACCCGGCTTGCGCGGCCCGGCCAGACTGTTGCTGATCCTGCTTGCCGCCCAGTTGCTTACCGGGCTTACCACCATTTTCTTCCAGTGGCCCCTGCTGATAGCCGTACTGCACAACGGCGGCGCGGCCGGCTTGGTTTTAACCAGCGTTACGCTACTGGTGCGCCTGTCACGCGCCCAAGAGGCTAAAATACCGGCATGACTTCCGTACCCCTTCCCACCCAACCCTTATTCCGGCAATACCTGGTATTGACCAAGCCACGCGTTACGCAGTTGGCGGTCTTCTGCGCGGTCATCGGCATGTTCCTGGCCAGCCCCGGCCTGCCCGAACTGGGCCCGGTCGTGGCCGGCACGGTTGGAATCTGGCTACTGGCGGCGGCGGCCTTCGCCGTCAACTGCCTGATCGAACAGGAAATCGACGCCCGCATGCTGCGTACAGCACGGCGCGCCACGGCCCGCGGCACCATCAGCAATATGCAGGTCATATTGATCTCCGGCGTATTGGGCGGTCTGGGCATGGTGATTTTGTACAACCTGGTCAACCCCCTGACCATGTGGCTTACGTTTGCAACCTTCGTCGGCTACGCGATTATCTATACCGTCATCCTGAAACCGCTGACGCCGCAGAACATTGTCATTGGCGGCCTGTCGGGCGCCATGCCGCCCGCCCTGGGGTGGGCTACGGTCGCCGACTCGGTACCCGCTGAGGCCTGGGTACTGGTGCTTATCATTTTCATCTGGACACCGCCGCATTTCTGGGCCCTGGCCCTGTACCGCAACAACGATTACGCCAAATCCGGCCTGCCCATGTTGCCGGTCACGCATGGCAAGCAGTTCACCCGGCTGCACATTCTGCTGTACAGCTTCGTACTGTTCGCGGCCACTCTGCTGCCTTTTATCGTGCGCATGAGCGGTATGTTCTACCTGATATCGGCCATCGTGCTTAGCGGTATGTTTATCGGCTATTCCTGGCGTTTGTACAAAGAATATTCCGACGAGCTATCGCGCAAGCTGTTTCGCTTTTCGATTTTGTACCTGGCCCTGCTGTTTGCAGCGCTGCTTATCGATCACTGGGTCAGGCTGATCTAGTTCCATTATTTTCCCGGAAGTCTTATGACCGTGCTTTCTCATAAACGTCGCCTTCTTATAACCCTGCCCCTGGCTGCGGCGCTGGCCGCCTGCGGTAAAAAAGAGGTCGCCTTCAAGGGCTCGGACATCAGCGGCACCAAGCTGGGCCGTGAAATGGCCATGGTGGACGGCAGCGGCAAACTGCGTACGCTGGCCGATTACAAGGGTAAGGCCGTTGTGGTGTTTTTCGGATTTACCCAATGCCCCGACGTTTGCCCCACCGCCATGGCTGAACTTTCGCAAACCATGGAGCTTCTGGGCGACGATGCCGCCAAGGTACAGGTACTGATGATCAGCGTCGACCCCGAGCGCGACACACCCGAAGTACTGTCGGCCTATGTAAAAGCGTTCAATCCCAATTTCGTGGGCCTTACCGGCACACCCGAACAGCTAAGCCAGACGGCCAAGTCCTTTAAGGCCTACTACGCCAAATCGGCGGGCGCGACACCCGGCCAGTATTCGATGGATCACGCTTCCTCGTTTTATATTCTGGACCCCGAAGGCGAGGCGCGCGTGCTGGTCAGCGGCAATGCATCGGCCCAGGACATCGCCAACGACATACGCCAGTTGCTGTAAGGCGCCTGGCGAACGCCGTCAGGCGGCGCCCGTGGCGGCCGGATCGCCGGATACCGACTGATCCTCCCGCGCCCGGGCATGCAGATCGGGCAAAGGTTCGTGCTGACGCGCGCCCGACTGAAATTCCTGCCACACTTCCAGGGCGCGCAAGCGCTGCTTGACCACTATATCTATTTTTTCGCGCAGGGCCGGATCGCGCTCCAGCAAGGTGTCGAAGTCACCTTCCAGCAGCATCAACAAACGGCTATAACCCAGCGACGTCACCCTGGCTTCGAATTCCGTGCCGGCAACCATGGCCATTTCGCCGAAAATTTCACCGGTACCCAACTCAACCGTCGTCTCGTCCGGCAAGTGTATGGTGACGGCGCCCGATGCCACAATATACATGGCCCTGCTGCGCCCGACCTGCATGCGAATATGCTGATCGGGGACCGCCAGACGAGGCTTCAGGAGCTTGGCTATCGCCTTCAAGGCGTCAGCAGACAGGCCTTCGAACAAGGGCACGCGCTGAATCAGATCGCTTGCGCTCATGGCAATATCCAATGCAGGATGCTTCTGGACGTGCTCCCAGCGAAGATCGATCTGCTTGACCAAATCGGAATACATCTCGCCGGTGATCAGGGATTGCGTCAGCATGTCGCGATAGCGCAGGCGCTCCAGGGCGCGCGCCATGCGTCCCAAGTAGGCCTCTTGCAACCACTGGGCAAAAATGGGGTACTGCAGGTTCATAGCCTGCAAGGCATTGTCCAGCAGCACTAATCTATGCCTGTGCGCCTCGACGATCGTTGCGGTGGCCTGTGCACCCAATAAAGGCTGTATCTCTTTTTCCGCAAAGCGGATCAGTCGCTGGGCCACCGAACGCTTGCTCATCAGGTTGGTAAAGCGCTTGGCCAGCTCACGCGCCAACCAACCCTGGAAGCCGAACAGATAATGTACGCGCAAGGCCATGCGAAATTCCGGCGAGTAGCGCAGGTCGGCAGCTATGGCCGCCTCGAAACCTTTTAGGCCACCCAGGCGCACCGCGTCGCTCATGTGCTCGGCCCGCGCCAGCAGGGATTCCGCCGCACGCCAATCCACCACTTGCGCTTTAAGGGTGTCGAAGAACATTTCCTCTTCCCGGGCCGCCAAAATCGCCAGCCCCACGGAAACTTTCTGCTCTTGCGACAATAAGGCCAACTCGCCGCCATCCACGCTGGCCAGGGTTGCATCAAAAACTGCGTGCACGCGCTGCCTGACATCAGCGCCTATATGTTCGTTGCGGGCTATTTCGTCGGTTTTTTCGCGCAGGTCGTCCAGTGCCACAACCACCGCCTGGTTGCGTAAGTTGCGCTCGAACGGCGACAGCTCGTTCAGGTGCAGACGCCGAATCAGCGAACGCAGACTGATCCCGTTAACAAACAGGGTCATCAATACAAAGCCTGTCGTAGCCACCGCAATGAACTG
>DATCYE010000347.1:0-5160 GCA_036570485.1 Pusillimonas sp.
GATCGACGAAATCGACAAGGCCGACATCGAATTCCCCAACGATCTGCTGCGCGAGCTGGACCGCATGGAATTCCATGTGTATGAAACACGCCAGACCATACAGGCCAAGCACAGGCCGCTGATCATCATTACCTCGAATAACGAAAAAGACTTGCCGGACGCCTTCCTGCGACGCTGCTTTTTCCATTACATCAACTTTCCCGATCCATCGACCATGAAAGAGATCGTGGCGGTGCATTACCCCGGCATCAAAGAAGAGGTGCTGCGAGCTGCAATGGATACCTTCTTCGCCTTGCGTGATGCGCCCGGGCTTAAGAAAAAACCATCGACATCCGAGTTCCTGGATTGGCTACGCCTGCTGGTGAACGAAGCCGTATCGGCCAAAGATATCAGCAGCACTGCGGGCGACCTGCCCCTGATGGCCGGCGCCTTGCTGAAAAACGAGCAGGACCTGACGCTGCTTCAGCGCTTGGCCGCCATGACGCGTGCGGGCCAGCGCCGCTGATACGCGCTCCTGCTCCGCCCCACTACCTGCAACCAATACCAAGAAGCTGCGTATATGACACAAGGATTCCGCCAGTCGCCCTCTCCGATCACCCTTAGCGGACACGGGGTCAGCCTTCTGCCCTTGCTGGCCGACCATGCCGATGCGTTGGAAGAGACCGCCGCCGACGGTCGGTTGTGGGAACTGCGTGTAACGTCGGTTCCGGAACCCGGCGGCGCCGCCGCCTATATACAAACTGCCTTGCAAGGCCAGGCGGCGGGGCATATGCTGCCGTTTGCCATCGTCGAAACCAATAGCGGCCGGGTCATTGGCACAAGCCGTTATCACGATATCGTACCCACTCTGGGGCGGCTGGAGATCGGCTACACCTGGTATGGAAAAAGCTGGCAGCGCAGCCACGTCAATACGGTCTGCAAGCTGTTGCTGTTGCGCCATGCCTTCGACGAACTGGGCGCGGCGCTGGTGGGATGGCGCACCGACAACTTCAACATCGCCTCGCAACGTGCCATAGAGCGGCTGGGCGCCCGCAAAGACGGTGTCCTGCGGCACCACACCCTGCGCCGCGACGGCACCGTACGCGACACAGTCATGTACAGCCTGGCAAAAGGCGAATGGCCCGAGGTTGAGAGACACCTGGAATACATGCTGCGAGCCCATCATGCTGATTGATTTTTTCTACCATTTGCGCGCGCGCAAACTGCCTGTGTCGGTGCAGGAGTACCTGACTTTGCTGCAAGCCCTGAAAAATGGCCTGATGGCGCCGACCATAGACGACTTCTACCATTTGGCCCGCATGACGCTGGTCAAGGATGAATCCCTGTTCGACCGCTACGACCAGGCATTCGGCGAGTTCTACCGCAACATGCAGGCTGCCCTTCCGGATGACAAGGAAATCCCCCTAGACTGGCTGATCAAGGAATTCCAGAAAAACCTTAGCCCCGAAGAAAAGGCGGCCATCGAAAAACACGGCTGGGACAAACTGATGGAGCTCTTCAAGGAGCGTCTGGAAGAACAAAAAGAACGCCACGCCGGCGGCAGCAAATGGATAGGCACGGGCGGGTCCTCCGCCTTTGGTCATGGCGGTTATCACCCGGAAGGCATACGCGTGGGCGGGCCGTCGGCGGGCAACCGGACCGCCGTCAAGGTTTGGGAAAAGCGCGAATTCAAGGACTACGACGACCAGCAAGAACTGGGCACCCGCAACTTCAAGATGGCATTGCGCCGCTTGCGGCATTTCGCCCGGGAAGGCGCCGAAATGGAACTGGACCTGGACCATACAATCAGCAGCACGGCCCGCAATGCCGGCTTCCTGGATTTGCAAATGATGCCCGAGCGGCACAATACGGTGAAGGTGCTGATGCTGCTGGACGTGGGCGGCAGCATGGATGATCACATTGTCCGCGTCCAAGAGCTTTTTTCTGCGGCACGCAGTGAATTCCGTCATCTGGATGTGTACTACTTTCACAATTGCCCGTATGAATCCCTATGGCAAAACAATCGCCGCCGCTACGCCGAGCGCTTCGATACCTGGGACATCCTGCGCAAGTACAACGACGATTGGCGGCTGATTATTGTGGGGGATGCCACCATGAGCCCCTACGAAATTCTGCAGCCGGGCGGATCGGTCGAGCACTACAACAAGGAAACCGGAGCCGCCTGGCTGCAACGCCTGCTGGAGAACTGGCCCAAGGCCGTCTGGCTGAACCCGGAGCCTACCGCCTACTGGCAATACCGCCAGTCCATTGCGATTATCCAGAACATCATGCACAACCATATGTATGGCGTTACCGTCAGCGGCATCGAACAGGCCATGCGCCATCTGTCCAAATAAAAGCCTCCTGGCGGAATTGAGCGCGTGCCGCTTATGTTAAAAGAAACACTGGCATTCACCGATATTCTCGTACGGACGCGCGCATGCATACCTTACTGCCCAAGGCCCTGATTCGCTTCGGCGTCTTTCTTTTTCTTGCTTTCGTGGCGGCCTCGGCCAGCGCCAAGGATCTGCCCGCCGGAATAGTCCAGGGCCCTTCGGTCGAGGGCGTCAGCGAATACACCCTGCCGAACGGCCTGCGCGTGCTGCTCGCGCCCGATGCGTCCAAACCGACTACCACCGTCAACATGACCTATCTGGTGGGGTCGCGGCATGAAAACTATGGGCAGACCGGCATGGCGCATTTGCTGGAGCACATGCTGTTTCGCGGCACGCCCACCCTGCGCAACGCCTTGGCCGAATTCTCCAGGCGCGGCCTGGCCGCCAACGGCTCGACCAGCAGCGATCGCACCAACTATTACGCCAGCTTCGCCGCCAACCCGGAAACACTGTCCTGGTACCTGGGGTGGCAGGCCGACGCCATGGTGAACTCTTTGATTGCCAAGGAAGACCTGGATTCTGAAATGACGGTGGTGCGCAACGAGATGGAGCGTGGCGAAAACAACCCCTTCCAGGTGCTGATGCAGCAAATGCAGGCGGCGGCCTTCCAGTGGCACAACTACGGTCATAACACCATAGGCGCGCGCTCGGATGTCGAAAGTGTGGACATCGGCCAATTGCGCGCTTTCTATAAGGAATACTATCAACCGGACAATGCCGTATTGATCGTCGCAGGCCGTTTCGATCCCGACGCAACGCTTGAAACCATCACAAAGGCTTTCGGGAATATTCCTAAACCCAAACGCAACTTGCCACCCGAATATACGATTGAGCCAGTGCAAGACGGCGAACGCCAGGTCACCCTGCGCCGCCAGGGTGGAAGCCCCCTTATCGCAGCGATGTACCATGCGCCGGCCGCTGCCAGCCGCGATTTCACCGCGCTGGACATAGGCGTTTCAATACTGGCTGACACCCCTTCTGGCCGCCTGTACAAAGCGCTGGTCGGCCAAGGCTTGAGCGCGGGTGTGTTCGGCTTCGCGGCCGGACTGCGCCAGCCGGGCTACGCCTTCTTCGGCGCTCAGCTTGAAACAGGCATGGACCAGACCAAGGCGCTGGCCACCCTGAACGAAACGCTGAGTGCTGTGGGATCGGAGCCCTTTACCGAACAAGACTTGCAGCGCATACGCAATAAATGGCTGACCGACTGGTCGAAAACCTATGCGAACCCGCCCAGCCTGGCCTCGGCCCTGTCGGAAACCTCGGCCGACGGAGACTGGCGCCTGTTCTTTTTACAGCGCGACTGGGTGGAGGCCATGCAACTTGCCGACGTGCAGCGCGTAACGGCCGCCTATCTGACGCCCAGCAATCGCACCAATGGTTTATATATACCCACCGAGAAACCAGTCCGCGCTCCCGCAGCGGAAAGCATCGACCTGGCCGCTTTGTTTAAGGATTACAAAGGCAAGGACACGGCGCAAGCCGTCGCGGCTTTCGATACCAGCCCGGCAAACATCAATGCGGCGACCCAACGCACCCCGCTTGACCTGCCCAACGGCAAGGTCAAATTGGCGCTGCTGTCCAAACCCACCCGGGGCGACCGCGTAGAAGCCAACCTGCTGATCCAGTTCGGCGATGCCGACAGCCTGAAAGGTCAGCGCGACGTATCCAGCGCAGTGGCCTCCCTACTGGATCACGGCACGAACAACATGTCCCGCCAAGAAATCGAAGATCGCTACGATGCACTTGAAGCCAGCGTCAGCTTCGGCGGCGGAGCCGGAATCGTCATGGTCGACATGTCGACTACGGAAAAGCACTTGCCGGAGCTGGTAGAACTGGTGCTGCATATTGTTCGCGAAGCGAATTTTCCAGAACAGGAATTGGTCGAATACAAGCGGCAGGCCAGCACCTCTATCAACAATGCCAGGGCCGAGCCCAGCGCCCTGGCTTCGCGCGCCTTGGCCCGATACGACAACCCCTGGCCCAGCGACGATGTGCGCTACACGCCCACGTTCGATGAAGCCCAGAAAGATATTGCCGACCTTACCCGCCAGCAACTAATCGATTTCCATTCCCGGTTCTATGGGGCGGGGACCATCGAGTTCGCCGCCGTCGGCGCCTTCGATGCCGATGCGGTAAAGGCCGCCTTGACCAAAGGACTGAAAGACTGGCGCAAGGCGCCCGCTTATACCCGGGTTGCCGATCCTAATCGGGAAGTTCCTCCCAAGACATTCAGCATCAATACCCCCGACAAGGCGAATGCCTTCTACCTGGCCAAGCTGCCATTGAAGTTGCAGGACACCGATCCGGATTACACCGCGCTGTACCTGGCCAACTACCTGCTTGGCAGCTCGGAGACTTCGCGCCTTTGGTCCCGTGTCCGGGTCCAGGACGGCCTGTCCTACGATGTGCGCAGCCACATGGACGCATCCTCATACGAACCGTCAGGCGATTGGACGATTTACGCCATCCACGCGCCACAAAACAGCAAGCGGCTGCAAGCCGCCGTGGACGAAGAACTGAAGCGTGTACTGAAGGACGGGTTCACAGAAGAGGAAGTGCGCGAAGGTGCGACCGCAATGCTGAACTTCCGCAAGCTGGCCCGCAGCCGGGACGGCACGCTGGCCTCGGCCTGGATCAACTACCTGCAACTGGACCGCACGTTCGACTGGTCGGCGAAAATAGACAAGGAACTTGCAGCACTGACGGCCGACCAAGTAAATGCCGCGCTGCGAAAAAGGCTGGACCCATCGCAGTTCAGAACAGCGATTGCAGCGGATGAAAGAAA
>DATCYE010000348.1:0-4376 GCA_036570485.1 Pusillimonas sp.
GCCATTGCGCAGGTGTACATCGCGGTCATCCGCGGCACGCCCATCGTGGTGCAGGTCATGTTCATCTACTTCGCGCTGCCCCTGATGGTGCCGGGCCTGCGGGTGGATGCGATCTGGGCGGCCATCGCCACCCTGATCATCAATTCGGGCGCCTACATCGCCGAGATCGTGCGCGGCTCGCTGCTGTCGGTGCACAAGGGGCTGAAAGAGGCCGGGCAGGCCATGGGCCTGCCGTTCTACAAGATCCTGCTGCACATCATCGGACCGGTGGCGTTTCGCCGCATGATTCCGCCGCTGGGCAACCAGTGCATCATCAGCCTGAAAGACTCGTCGCTTTTCATTGTTATCGGTGTGGCTGAACTAACCCGACAAGGCCAGGAAATAATCGCCAGTAATTTCCGCTCGGTCGAGATTTGGGGCGCGGTGGCGGTCATTTACCTGATCCTGACCGGATTCATTGCGCTGGTACTGAAGTTTGTCGAACACAGGACGCAGATCGTATGAGCATTGTTGAATTCAAAAACGTCGTCAAGCGTTTCGGCTCAAGCGTCGTCCTGAACGGCGTGGACATAAACATAGAGCAAGGTGAGGTCGTTGTGGTGGTGGGCCCGTCGGGGTCCGGCAAATCAACCTTCCTGCGTTGCATCAATGCGCTGGAAACCATCGAAGGCGGCGACATTGTCGTCAATGGTCTTAGCGTGCTGGGTAGCGGCCCCACGGTGCGCGAGCTGCGCCGCGAAGCGGGCATGGTCTTCCAGCAGTTCAATTTGTTTCCCCAATTGACGGCGCTTGAAAACGTCATGTTCGGCCCCGTCCACACGCGTGGCGCCTCGCGCAAGCAGGCGCGCGACGAGGCGCAGGCCTTGCTGCGTAAAGTGGGCTTGGGCGAGAAAATGGATAATTATCCAGGCCAGTTATCGGGTGGGCAGCAGCAGCGTGTTGCCATTGCACGCGCCCTGGCAATACGCCCGAAGCTGATGCTGTTCGACGAGCCCACTTCGGCGCTCGACCCCGAGTTGCGTCACGAAGTCCTGAAAGTCATGCAGGACGTTGCCGAAGAGGGCATGACCATGGTTGTGGTCACGCACGAAATGGAATTCGCGCGCAAGGTGGGTACCCGGCTGATTTTTATCGATCAGGGAAAAATATCCGAAGACGGTTCGCCCACCGAACTGCTAAGCAACCCGCCCAGCCAACGTCTGAAAGACTTTTTGCAGCACGTTTCCTAAGGGGGCGTCCGCCTATTAGCGCTGCACCCGGATTGTCCGTGTGGCGACTTGCCTTTCGGAGCCTTCACGGGTGATTTTGATATTCACCTGCCTGGGGGTAAAGCCTTCAGGTAGCGGCAGGGCGCCGTTCAGGTGCGTGTAGCGCTGCAATTGAACCTTGAAAGCGGGCAGGTCGATATGGCCCGATTTGCCGTTGGCATATCGTCCCGCCACGTTCAGTTCGGCCTGACCTGTGAAGGTGTCGGTTTTTCCTTCGTCTTGCATCAGCAGAATCTGATAATCAAGCTGCCCGTCCTGCGCCTGGAACGAAGCCGCGCGTATGCCTGGCGATGTGCCGCGTGGATCGGACGGCATGGCATCGGCAAATAATTGCAGGTCGGCTGTCAGTTTGGTGACCTGCTCTTTGGCGCTGGTCAGTTCGCTGGCTTGCCTGTTCAGGCTGTCACGTGCTTCGGTCAGGTCGCGTGCCTGCTGATTAAGTTGGGATTGCAGGCGCTGCTTGTCCATGTTGACGCTGTTAAGGTCGTAGTGCAGCTGCTCGGATTGTTCGACGGTCAGTCGGGTCGGGCCATAGCTTTTTTGCAAAAACAGCAGCCCGCCTGAGCCCAGTACCACCCCCGTAAGCATCAGTACAAGCCATCGCGGTATGCGGCGCCGGGTACGGGTCGAGCCGTATGCCGTGGGCTTGAAGACGTGACGTTTGGAAGAGCCGAGCATGTGTATTAATTTCCTGTGTTGCAATAGCAGCCGTCCGCATGGGAAGAGCGGCTGCAGAAAAGCTTTAAAGAATAGACTGAATTTCAGGCCGGAAACAGGGCTTGGAGGCCTTGGTTTCGCCTTGCCGATTTTTGATACATTCGTGTTGATTGCGCGCTTGGGTAAAGTGTAACGCGCGCAGGGCCGACTCGCCTAGCGTGTCAGGCGCCGATCAAGCTCGGCAAGGCGCTGCGGTGTGCCCACATCGACCCAATTGCCGTCGTGGCGACTGCCGATGACTTGTCCACGCTGCATGGCCTGGCGCAGCAAAGGGGCCAGCGCTGCGGGCCGGCCGCGCTCCAGGCCCAGAAACAGGGCCGGGTCGTACACGCCAATTCCGGAAAAGGTCAGCGTGCCGGTTGGCTGTGTGCTGTCTTTTGCCGTGACTTCGCCAGAGTGGGCCAGGTGAAAATCGCCGTCGGGATGTTGCGGGGGATTGTCGACCATAAGCAGCCAGGCCTGCTTGCCTTGGGTATGCAGGTCGGCCGCAATAGCGCCGGCCCGCGTTGGATTCCAGTCGCACCAGACATCGCCGTTGATGACCAGAAAAGCCTGGTCTTGGAAAAAATCCAGGGCCTGCGCGATGCCGCCGGCGGTTTCCAGAGCTTGTGTTTCGGCCGAATACGATATGCGCGCCCCAAAGTGGCTGCCGTCGCCCAGGGCGTCTTCGATTTGTTGTCCCAGCCAGGCGTGGTTGACGATCAAGTCGGTAATGCCGGCTTGGGCCAAGCGTCGTATATGCCACACGATAAGCGGCTGGCCGCCAACCTGCAGCAAGGGCTTGGGGGTGGTGTCGGTCAGCGGGCGCATGCGTTCGCCGCGGCCTGCGGCAAGAATCATTGCGCGCATCAGAAAGTGTATCCGGTGGTGACCTGGCGGTTATCCAGCTTGTCGAGCAGGCGCAGCAATGGGCGGAATACGCCGTAGCGGCTTGCCACCTGGCGCGCATAGGCGTTGACCCGGGGCATGTGATCCAGATAGTGATGCTTACCATCGCGATGAGACAGCCGGGCAAATACACCCAGTATGCGCAGGTTGCGCTGCAAGCTTATCCATTCGTAAGCGCGATGAAAGTCGACGAAATCGGCGGGAACAGGCAGCCCGGCCGCTTTGGCGGCTTCCCAGTAGCGTATGGCCCAATCCAGTTGCTGAGGCTCTTCCCACGTGGTGCGCGCATCCATAACCAGCGAGGCGATGTCGTAGCCGATAGGGCCGACCAAGGCATCCTGATAGTCGATGATGCCTGGACTGCCGCCTTGGAGATCGAGCATCAGGTTGGGCGAATGAAAGTCGCGATGCACCATTACTTGCCCTTGCCGGACGTTGTCGGCGACCAGCAGATCGAAGGCATTGCGCAGCACACCCTGCTCGGACTCGCTCAGTGATGCCTGGCAGTGCTTGCCTGCATACCACTCGGGGAAGACGGTTAGTTCTTGGCTTAGCCGCTGGGCGTCGTAGGCGGGCAAGCCGGTGGTGGGGGCGGTTTGCAGGCGGACCAGCGCGGCGAGGGCGTCGCGATAGATTTTTTGCAGACTATCGTCGTCCAGGCCTGCCTGGATGGCCTGGTAATAGGTTTGCCTGCCCAGATCGGAGAGAAGCAGAAAGCCTTCCTGGGTATTCTGTGCAAGGATGGCCGGCACGTTCAGGCCCGCCTGTTGCAGAAGGCCGGTAACATGCAGGAAGGGGCGGCAATCTTCGTGTTCGGGCGGAGCATCCATGACAATGGCCGTGCCGGCGCTCGATTGAAGGCGGTAGTAATGGCGGAAACTGGCGTCGCTGGAAGCCGCTTGCAGCGTGGCGATGTCCAGGCCATGTGTTGCCGCGATGCCTTGCAGCCAGTTTTTCAGTGTTGTCAGGCGGATTTCGGCGTTGGTGTTCAAATTCTGTTCCATTGTAGAAAATCGATAAATGTCCTGATCGGCGCACATGCTTTCACCCGGCATGCGGCGGCTTCTCTATAATACCGGGTCGCCAATCGTTACGGTGCGGCTACTGTGCCAAAATATAGGCTGTTTTCAGGAGACGGAATCTTCGTGCGTTTGGTTTTGTGGGCAATTCTATTCGCTATTGGTGGCGTATCGACAGTGCAGGCGCAACAGTCTGGCACCGATGCGCCTGCGCGCTCCAGCATGCCAGAACTTCAGGTGGCGCCGAATCTGCAATTGCACAAGAATGTGGACGACAACGAAATGTCCGCTTTCATGGTTGGCGACAAGATGGAAACCGATGCCGACGGCAAGGTCATACTGACCGGTTCGGCCGAGGTGCGGCGCATCGATTCCGTCGTAAAGGGCGACTATATCGATTACGAGCGCTCGTCGGGCCAGGTCAGGGTGCGCGGCAACGGCCTGATCGTACGCGACGCAAGCATAATGACCGGCCCCAAGCTGG
>DATCYE010000349.1:0-4515 GCA_036570485.1 Pusillimonas sp.
TCTTCTATGACGCAGTTCGGTCCTATGCTGACTCCGGCGGCTATATGGGCTGTAGGTGCAATGACCGCGCTGGGATGAATGCCGGTTTCCAGGCGCTCCAGTCTGTGGCGGTCGAACCACTGGGCCAGCAAGGCGTACATGAGGTAGGGCTGGCTGCACAGCACTGGCTGGAAGGAATAGCTTCCGGCCTTAAGCTCGTGGAACGCCGACTCGGTCAGTATGACGGCGGCCGCCCCGGTCTGCGGCAACTGCGCCTGTAGCTTGGGGTTGGATAAAAAGCTGATTTCGTCCGGCCCTGCACAAAGCAAAGAGCCCAGGCCCCGGATACGGAGCGCAGGCTCTTGTTCTGCATTGACCGGTTTGCAATCGAGCTGGATGGTGTTGGCCTGAGCCAGCAGTTCCTGCAAGGTAGGCGCCTGCTCGGGCGCTAGCAATACCGGCATTTTTACTTAGCCGCCAAGCGCTTTCATGACTTGGTCGGTGATGTCGACTTTAGGGCTGACGGTAACGGCGTCCTGAATGATCAGGTCGTAGCCTTGCTGCTCGGCGATCTTCTTGATGGCCGCGTCCGCTTTTTCGACGATCCCTGAGAATTCTTCATTGCGACGGCGATTGAAGTCTTCCTGGAATTCGCGGCGCTTGCGCTGCAAATCGGAGTCCAGGTCGGCTAGCTGCCGTTGGCGCTTGACACGCTCGGACTCGGACAGCACGGGGGCGTCTTTGTCGAATTTCTGGGCATCGCTGCGCAGTTTGTTGGCCAGGTTTTGCAGTTCGTTGTCGCGTTTTTTGAACTCGGCTTCGATCTTGGACTGGGCCGCCTTGGCGGGTTTGGAGTCGCGCAAGATGCGCTCTGTGCTCACGAAGCCTATTTTGGTAGCCTGCGCATACACCGGAGCAGCCAGCATGGCGCCGGCCCCAAGTGCTGCCGCCAGTACCAAGCTGCGCTTGCTGCGGCCGACACTGCGGGTTAATGCGGAAAGTTTTAATACGAGTTGAGACTTCATGAAAAATCTACCTTGCGAAATAGCAGAGATAAAACGGTTATTGTGCCATTAAATGGCGTACATCAGAAACCAGTTCCGATCTGGAACTGGATAGCCTGCTTGTCGTCGCCTTCTTTGGCATTGAGCGCGCGACCGTAGGATAGTTGCAAGGGGCCCAACGGGGACTGCCACGACAAGCCGATACCGGCCGAATACTTCCAGCCGCAAGGGTCTTCCGAACGGTCGCCTATACCGCGCGTGCAACTATTGCCGCTGGTGTTGGCGACCTGGCCGGCATCGGTGAACAGGAACCAGCGCAAGGTGCGATCGCGTGAGGCGCCCGGGAACGGCAGGTACAACTGCACATTACCCACGATGCGACGCGAACCGCCCAGATAGTCGTTGGTCAACGAGTCGCGCGGGCCCAGGGAAGCGCCCTCGTAGCCGCGCACCGAACCTATGCCGCCGCCATATACGTTCTTGATGACGGGGAAAGACTTGCCGCCGTAGCTCTTGCCCCAGTCGGCCAGGGCATTGAAGGCCAGCGTGTAGGAGCGGCCCAACGGCAGGTAATACTGCTGCTGGGCGCTAAGCATGTAGTAGCGCAGATCCATGGTGGACAGGTCGCCCGACAGGCGGGTGTAGCTGCCCTTGGTCGGGGCGATGGCGCTGTCCCGGGTGTCTTTGGACCAGCCTGCGTTGAAGATGACCGAATTGGTGGCCTCGCCGTATTCCTTGACGAAATCCTGGTAAGCCTGGGGCGTATACAGGGTACTAAGCTCGCTGAGCTTGTTGTGCTCGAAGCTGACGCCCGTGAACACACGGTCGTGTTCGGAAATGGGTACACCAAAATTCAGGCCGCCGCCGTATGCCGTGACGCGGTAGTCACCGAAGGAGTCGCGGCTGTCGTAAGGCGTGGTGCGGCGGTAGTAAAGGGACGAGGTCTTGCTGATGCCGTCTTTGGTCCAATACGGGTTGGTGTGTGAAAGCACCACGGCCCGGTTGGTCTTGCTGGTGTTCATTTGCAGCGCAAGCGTATTGCCGCTGCCGAAGATATTGTCCTGGCTGATGCCGGCCGACAATATAAGCTTGTCGGTAGAGCCATAGCCCACGCCCAGGTTGATCAGGCCGGTGGGTTTCTCTTTTACGTCGACATTGACATCGATCTGGTCGGGCGAACCTGCAACCGGTGTGGTGTGCACATTGACGTCGTTGAAGTAGCCCAGACGGTCGACGCGATCGCGCGATGATTTGATGCTGTCCGAATCGTACCAGGCGGCTTCCTGCTGACGCATTTCGCGGCGTATGACTTCGTCACGGGTGCGTGTGTTGCCGCCTATCTGTATGCGGCGCACGTAAACGCGGCGGCCGGGGTCCACATAGAAAGTAAGATCCGTTTCGTGCGCGTCGCGGTCCAGTACGGGATTGGGGTTGACGTTGGCAAAGGCGTAGCCCAGGGTGCCCAGGTATTCGGTAATGGCCTTGGCGGTGGCATTGGCCTTGGCGGCCGAGAATTTTTCGCCCGCTTTTATTTCAACCAAAGGCTGGATCTTGTCGTCCAGGCCGAGAAGGTCGCCAGCCAGCTTGACGCTGCGCACCGTGTAGGGCTCGCCTTCGTGCAGCGTCAGGGTAACGAAGATGTCGTGGCGGTCGGGTGAAATCGTAACCTGCGGCGGCTCGGCAGAGTATTCAAGATAGCCGCGATCCAGATAATAGGAACGGATGCGTTCGACATCGCCCTCGAGTTTCTCGCGGGAGTATTTATCAGTGCCGGTGTACCAGGTCATCATGCCCGAGGTGGTCAGCTCCATTTCGTCGAGCAAGGTGCCTTCAGAGAAGTCCTTGTTGCCCACGATATGGATTTCGCTGATCTTGGCCAGATCGCCTTCGAAGACATCGAAGCTGACCCCTACCCGGTTGCGTGGCAAGGGCGTGATTATGGGGTTGATTTCGACGCCGTACTTGCCCTTGGACAAGTACTGCTGCTTAAGCTCGAACTCGGCCCGTTCAAGCATAGAGCGGTCGAATACCCGCCCTTGGCCGAAACCCACTTGCGACAGCGATTTGGTAATCGTCTTGGCGTCGAATTCGCGCATGCCGTTGAAGCTGACCGATGCAATGGTGGGCCGTTCTTGCACGGTGACCACCAGCACATTGTTGCTGGTGTCGATTTTTACATCGCTGAAGAAACCCGTGGCATACAGGCGCTGAATGGCCTCGGCAGCCTGGGCATCGGTGAACTGTTCGCCGACCTTGACCGGCAGATAGCTGAATATAGTGCCGGCATCGACCCGTTGTATGCCGTTGACCTGGATATCGCGCACTACAAAAGACGTAAACGCATTTGCAATGCTGGGAACAAGCAAGGCTGCCAGAAGAACAGGCATCGCGCGCTTGGCAAAAGGGTGTTTCCGGCTAAACGACATCCTGGAATATCCTTGGACGATTAAATGGTGGAAGATTGTAAGGCACAACCGTACTAACTGAAAAGACGGGTGAAATCATTGAAAAATGCCAGACTCATGAGCGCCGCAAGCAGACCCAAACCGATACGTTGACTGTTTTCCAGCCATTTTTCGGGTATTGGTTTGCCGCGGACGGCTTCGACGATGTAATACATAAGATGTCCACCGTCCAGCATAGGTATGGGTAGCAAATTTAACACGCCGATACTAACACTTATCAGTGCCAGAAACCCTATGTAGGCAGCCAATCCGATGCGTGCCGTTTGGCCTGCGTAATCGGCAATTGTCACGGGGCCGCTGACATTGCGCAGCGAGACATCGCCCGTCACCATGCGGCCCATCATTTTCAGTGAAAACCAGACCGTATCGGCCGTGCGGGTCAGCCCCCGCGTGACGCTGTCCAGCAGGCCATAGCGCACATCGACCATGGGGAAATCCGCGCCCAGCACAACGCCTATGCGACCAATGACGCTGCCATCGGCCTGCGTGTGCTCGGTGGGTGTGACTGTCAGTGTCACGGGCGCCTTGTCGCGCAAGACCGTGATGGCAAGCGCTTTACCGGCATTTTTCTGGATCTCGGCCACCATCGCGCCGGCCGAAGGCTTATCAAGAGAGCCAACGGCTACGACAATATCGCCCTTGCGCAAACCGGCCTGCTGGCCCGGTTCACCCTCGTTTACCTTGTTTACCTGCGGGGTCGGTGCAGCCAGGGCCAGGCCGGCTTCGGCCATCAGGTCGGCGCCGTCTGGAGCGATGGTGCCGGGCGAGGTCTGCAACACCCTTTCGCGCCGCATGCCGTTGGCGGTATCGACCGCTATTTGGGCGCGACCGCCGCTGGCGAGCACGTCGAGCAATTGCCATCGGGCTTCGTTCCAGGACTGCACCGTGAGCCCATTGATGGACGTAATACGGTCACCAGGCTGGAAACCAGCCTGCGCGGCGGGCGTGCCGCCAGGGGGCGGCGCCAGAACGGCGGCGGGCTCGAGCGTGCCGGCCAGGTTCAGCGCGGTGTACAGCACGGCAGCCAGCAGCAGATTGGCCATAGGGCCGGCCAGAACGATGGCGCT
>DATCYE010000350.1:0-2994 GCA_036570485.1 Pusillimonas sp.
ATCCTGCACAGGCCGCAAGGCGGCGGTTCGCGCTTGCTCATGCCGCCTGGCCTGTTCGGCCTGCAGGTTCTGCATTTCACGCAAAAAGGCTTCACGGTCCCGCATTTCCAGCCACTCCGGATGAGCACCATCCGCCAGCCGATGAAAAAAACCTTGCCTCACGTCGTCGGCGTCGTTCTGTACTCGTGCCAGGGAATTGTTGGCCGCCTCAATGTATGCACGACCGCGTTCCACGCTTTGGTCCAACAAGGTTTCCAATTCAGCGATACGACGCACTTGTGCCGCGAACTGCGCCGAGCTCGGGGTCTCGTTCAATTGGCGCAACGCATTATGCACCGCCATGCACAGCCGCGGAGCGTCGTGGTTCAAGGGCCAGAACAGCACGTAGTCGTCGAAAAATTCTTCGCGGCACAGCTCGTAGGCTTGCTGTAAATTAGACTTGCCGCACAAGACGATGGTACGGTGCGCCAGGGCGTGGATCAGGCTGCTGCGGCGGAACACGTCAAGGTAAAGGTGTTGCGCATCGGCCAGCGCCTCAAAGGCCAGCACCAAGACTTGCGGTCGGTATTTCTCGATATCCTGCGCCAATACTTGCGATCCATATTCCTCGAAGTCCGGAATTGACAGCTCGGCACAGGTGGAAACAGCAACCTTATGAAACTCCCGGTATAGCAAGTCTTTGATGAGCTGTGCGTTGTAGAGCGCATTGCTGGCCACCAGAATTTGTAGCTTACTCACATCACTCTTCATATCTTCCCTTCCGTCAGTATGCCCCGACGTCTCCTCTCCCATTCTCTTGACCAATACGGTGATGATTATTTAACCAGCAAGCCGTTCAATGCATTGTCGACCGCTGCCAGCGCCACGTCGAACTGCTGCATACCGACCCGGACAGCGTCCTTATCCCCCGCCTTGCCGGCATTTTCCAGTTTTGCACACGCCTCCCCCAGCCCCAATGCGCCGACTGACCGCGATGATGATTTGAGCTTGTGGGCAATGGAGCCGGTCAGCGCGATATCGCCGGCATCGAACGCCCGATGCAAGGCAGCCGCCTCTTGCCAAGACATCGCCTGGAACTCGGCCAATAGCTCATGCACCGTCGCCTCGTCGCCACCGACCAGGGCTTTCAAAACATTCACATCGACCGCCGCAGCGTCGGGTATCGCAACAGCCCCCGCCGTGGCTGCGGCGCCTGCCCACGCTGTGCCATCCTGCGGCATCCATTTCTCCAGCGCCTTTCGCAACACATCCAGCCGTACGGGCTTGGTCAGGTAGCCATCCATACCGCAGCTCATCGCGCGGCCGGATTCACCGCGCAACGCGTTGGCGGTCAAGGCCAGGATCGGCACGCGGCGTGCCGGCGATTCCTCGGCGCGAATGGCCGTCGCCAGACCATAGCCATCCAGCCCAGGCATGTGCAGGTCGGTCAACAACAAGGCATACCGACCGGCGCGCCACATTCGCAACGCTTCGGTTCCAGTGCCGGCGAACTCGGCGGCATAACCGAGCGCGCTCAACTGATGCAGGATGACTTTCTGATTGATTGCATCGTCTTCGGCCACCAGGATAAGTCGGCTCTGAGCGCGGGCCTCGGCGATACTAGGCCGCTGCTGTGTGAGTGGCGCCGATTCAACGCGTGCTGTATTTCGCATCTGTTCGGGCGAAGCACGGCCGGCGGCCACGGCCACCGCATGCAGAAAACCGTACCGTGACAGCGCATCGACACTGAGGCTCACCGTGTCGGGGGCTTGGATACGGGCTTGGCGCTGGCCACCGCGCGTAAACAACAGGTGCCGTACATGTGGTACATCATTGAAGACGTCTTTGGGGGCTGCTTGCAAGATAGGTGGCAGCGGCCGTCTGCCACCTGCGTCGTGCACGACCACCACAGGGGCTGCCGCCACCATCTTGGCGACGATCTTCGCCGCTGTTTCAAGATCGGCGACAATCTGTACCCGGGCCCCTTGCGGCACCAGATAGGCGCGCAGGTCGGCTGCGTCAATGTGCAGATGGTCGACCACAATGCAGTCGAGTCCGGTCAGATCAGGCAGGTCAGGCGGTGATGACGTCGGCGCTTGCGTAAACGGCAGCGTCACGATAAAGGTGGATCCGACGTCCAGCGTACTTTCCACATGGATAGTGCCTTGCGCCAGTTCAACAATACGCTTGCAGATGGCCAGGCCAAGTCCGGTGCCGCCGAAGCGCCGCGTGGTCGAGGCTTCCGCCTGCGTAAAGGCGGAAAACAACCCTTTCATCGCTTCCGGTGCTATACCGATGCCATTGTCAATAATACGGAAAACAATGCTCAGCGGGGCGGCTTGCGCCACATCCACGCGCAGCCTAACCTGGCCTCGTTGCATGGGTCGAGCACCGGAAAACTTGATGGCATTACCCAACAGGTTGTACAACACTTGGCGCAGCCGCACGTCGTCGGCCAATACCTGTTCCGGGATATCGGGCGAAACGAACAAACGTAGGTCAACGCCTTTGCTTGCAGCTACAGGTAGTAGCGAGGTACAAAGCCCTTCAGCAAGGTCGCGAATAGAAAGCGGTGCTTCTTCCAATTCGAGCCGGCCGGCCTCTATTTTGGAAAAATCAAGGATATCGTCGATCAGGCTCAACAGCACGCCCGCCGATTCACGAACGGTCTGCACGATTTCCGTCTGATGCTGCGTCAGCGGGCTACACGCCAACACCTCGGCCATGCCGAGCACGCCATTCATGGGCGTACGGATTTCATGGCTTATGGTGGCCAGGAAGGCACTCTTGGCGCGCGTAGCGGACTCGGCGCCGATACGGGCCTGGACGAGCTGAGCCTCGGTTTGTTTCTGTTGCGTGATGTCGAAAGCAATACCCAGGTAGCCGATAATCTCGTCCTGCTTGCTGCGCAGCGCGGTAATCGATAAAAACACCGGAATGCGAGTGCCATCCTTGCGGATATAGGTCCATTCCTGTTCATCAACATGCCCGCGTCTCGCCTTGGCGATGAGCACA